>JAEXGX010000152.1 GCA_023450535.1 Pseudomonadota bacterium
TGGACCCCGAGCGCCTGAATATTCTAAAAAAGGTATACGAGGAAAACCCCGGAGCCGAGCCCGTCCTGATCCGGGCCAGACTGCTTGAGCAGCTCCTTCTCACCAAAAAACTATTTCTTGATGAAAACCCTGTCGTCGGCACTCTGACCAGCATACGTTGCGGACTGTACGCCTACCCGGAGTGGAGTTGCGACTGGATCAAAGACGAAATGGACATGGCCAAGATCTGCTCTCTGGGGGAAATCATCATCCCCGACGAGACCAAGGATCTAATGATGGGCGTGTACAAGCAATGGAAGGGCAGAACTGTTCGGGACACTGCGGACAAGAATTACAAAGCCCTGTATGGCGTGAATCCCCGTCCCTATATCACGTCCGGCATGTTGTACGACGTGGAGAATGTTTCTCTGGGGTCCGGCTGCGCCAACTATAGTATGGTCCTAAACAAGGGGGCAAGTGGCATTCTTGAGGATGTGGAAACCTCCTTGAAAAAGCTGTCCATCCACAGCGGCGACTACCGCAAGCTGGCCTTCCTGCAAGGTATCAAGCTCGTGCTCAAGGCCTTCATCGCCTGGGCGCACCGCTACGCCGACCTGGCCGAAGAAAGCGCCGCAGGAGAAATGAACGCAGAGAGGAAAGCCGAACTTCTGGAAATCGCCGAAGTCTGCCGCCGGGTTCCCGAATATCCCGCGCGCAACTTTCGCGAAGCCGTCCAATCTTTCTGGTTCACGCATCTGCTTGTGGAAATGGAACAGATGGGCTGCGCCAACTCCCCCGGTCGCTACGGGCAGTGGATGTATCCCTTCTATAAAAAAGATATTGAAGAAGGCCGCATCACCCGCGAAGAAGCCGAAAAGCTGCTCTGTTTTCAGTTCATCCGCCATACCGAACTGGGCACCTATTCCGGCATGGCGCACCAGAAGGCACTGTCCGGTCACACCGGCCAGACTATCGCTCTGGGAGGTCTGACCCCGGACGGAAAGGACGCTTCCAACGAGCTGGAAATGGTCATCATGGACGTACAGATCAAGATGCAGAACATCCAGCCCACACTGGCGCTATGGTATACCCCCATGATGGAGCAGGAGTACCTGATGAAGGCTGTGGACGTGGTACGCACCGGATGCGGCCAGCCTCAGTTCATGAATACCGCCGTGGGCGTGGCCCGTAATCTATGCCATTTCGGGACACGCGGCATCAACATTGAAGACGCCCGCAACGTCGCAAATTTCGGCTGCGTCGCCAGCGGCGTAGCGGACAAAGGTTCTTATGTCGCTCAGGAAGACGCCATTTGCCTGGCCAAATTCGTAGAACTGGCTCTGTACAACGGATGGGACCCTATCACCAAAAAGCAGCTCGGCCCCCAAACAGGCGAAGCCAACGACTTCAAAACCTATGGAGAGTTTTACGAGGCCGTGCTGAAACAGATGCAGGCAGGTCTGCAAGTGCATCGCAAACACTCCAACCTTTCTATCAGCGCCCATGAACAAATCGTGCCCAGCATCTTCCGCTCCGCCCTGCATGACGGCTGCATAGAATCCGGCCTGACGGAAGAAGCAGGCGGGCATATATACCCCCAGGGAATGGCCATCGTATCTACCGTGGTTGATGCGGGCAACGCCCTGCACGCCATCAAGGAACTGATCTTCGACACGGGCAGACTGACTGTCGCCAGACTGCGCGAAGCGCTTGAGGCGAACTGGGCGGGGTACGAAGATATCCAGAAGATGTGCCTTGACGTTCCCAAGTACGGTAATGATGACCCGGACAGCGACCACTTCGTGCAACGTCTGTATAAGGATTTCGGCAGAATCTACAAAAACTGCGGCCCGGACTACTACGGCTATGAAGCCCACCCCGACGCCTATTCGCTTTCGTTCCACAATCTGTACGGTTCTATCATGAATGCCTTTCCAAACGGTCGCAAAAAGGGAATGGCGTTCACCGACGGCAGTGTGTCCGCCACGCCGGGCACAGATACTGAAGGCCCCACCGCACTGATCAAGTCTGCGGCGCAGGCACTGGACACCACCTGGTACATATCAAACCATTTCAACATGAAGTTCCTGCCTGCGGCCCTGTCCGGTGCCAGAGGCGCCAGAATGTTGATCGATTTGATCAAGACCTACTTTGATTACGGCGGCAGTCACATTCAGTTCAACTGCGTATCCCGTGAAACTCTGGTCGACGCCAAAGAGACCCCGCAGGCCCACAAGGAACTTGTTGTCCGTGTGGCGGGATTCTCCGCCTACTTCACCCGCCTCGACACCGGAGTACAGGACGAAATCATTAAGCGCACCGAATACCAATGACGTGGGCAAGGAGGCGATGGGGAGGGCCATCGCCTTCCCTGATGCAGGGCAAAATCCGTCTGCCCGCGTTCCGGACAGACAACATAAGCAAGGTTCCCGCAATGGTTGCACAAGGTATTCTTTATAATATCCAGCGGATGTCGGTTCATGACGGGCCGGGCCTTCGCACTACTGTTTTTTTCAAGGGATGTCCGCTCCGCTGCCGCTGGTGCAGCAATCCCGAATCCCAGGCGCTTCATCCCCAGCTTATGTTTTTTAAAACCCTGTGCACGGGCTGCGGACGCTGTCTTGAAACTTGCCCGTCAAATGCGGTGCTCAGGAAAGGGAACATTTTCGACAGAGATTTTTCCAGATGCACGAATTGCGGTGCTTGCGCATCCTTGTGCCCGACCACGGCAAGTTCCATGTCCGGACAAAACTACCGTGTTGAGGACGTACTGGAGATTATCCGCAAAGACGCCGCATTCTATCATAATTCCGGCGGCGGCGTGACCTTCAGCGGCGGCGAATGCTCCATGCAGGGGGCATTCCTTCTCGCCCTGCTCGACGCCTGCCTGAATGAGGGCCTGCATACCTGTGTGGACACCTGCGGACAGACCGAGCCGGAACTGTTCCGGAAAATCCTGGACATGGCCGATCTGCTTCTGTTCGACATAAAACACATGGACAACGCACAGCATAAGATTCTTACCGGTGTGGGCAACGAGCTTATCCTGCGCAATCTCAAAACGGCGCTGACCACCTGCCCCGAAAAAGTCCGCATCCGTATCCCGCTTATGCCGGGCCTGAACGATTCGGATGAAAATATTTCCGCCGTAGCCTCTCTGCTCGGGCCATACGGAATGGATAACGTGGATGTTCTCCCCTGCCACAGCTTTGGCGGCAGCAAATATGACGCCCTTAAACTCCGGCAACCCGGAATCCCGGAATACAGCCCGGAGGCATTGCAACACGTGCTCCGCTGTTTCTCCGGGCACGGCCTGAAAACTGAAATCGTGTAACCCCAAAACAAGGGATCCCCATGCTCACCGTAAAAGCAGACAAGACCATTCTTGAAAAGCTGAACAGCCTGTTGAAAGAGGAAGCTGAAGGAACCTGCATTCGCTTACGCGAATATACCATCGGCGCGGGCTGACATGCAAAATGCGTACTCGGGCCGAGTACCGATGAAAGAGATGAGTTTGAAGACGAATTTGCCCTCGTGAACGGCGTTCCCTTCATTGCGGGCGAAAGCTTCCTTGCCCGGTACGGATCGGCCTTTGAGCTGATTATGGAAGACGGCAGGCTGCAAGTACAGGCTCTGGAATAAAAGGGCTTTTACCTTGATCCAATCCGGAAAACATCCGGGACAACGGACACGGTTAATTGTGAAAACGCTAACCCATGGAGGCTGTTATGAGACTGACCAAGGTTCTGCTTTCCGTCATGTGTGCGGCTCTTTTTGTCCAGCCGGCGCTGGCCCTGCAAGGTTCGGGAACTCCCGAAGACCCCTATGTCATGAAATTTGCAAACTACTATCCCGACGCCGGCCCCATCGGCCACGGCATTCATGCCAATACTGCGGACTTCATTGAAGAGAAAATGGGACACCGCATCAAGTTTGAAAGGTACTGGGCCGGTTCCCTGCACAGCCTGGCAGATGGTTTCAAGGCGTTACGTTCCGGTTTGTCCGAATTCGCCCAAGCCTATCCTTTCAATAATACAAACGCGTTCATGTACACCACTGCCGATGGCCTGCCCTGGCTGTATAAAAGCACGGCACACGCCGCTGCGGCCGCACAGGAAATGTACCCCAAGTGGTATAAGAAGGAATTCGAGCGTCAAGGTTTGCTCATAGGCATGACCCCTTACTTTGGCTATGAAGTTCTGATCACCAAAAAACCCATTCGTAAACTGGAAGACCTGAAAGGTCTCAAAATTATGGGCCACGGCATCCACATGCGCAACACTCTTGCCGCTCTGGGTGCCACGCCCGTATTCATCACTCCGCCCGAAATTTTCATCGCATTGCAGCGCGGCATCATTGACGGCCTGTGCTGGTCCGCCGGCAGTACCATTCCCTGGAAGTACAATGAGGTTGCCAAATACTGCACCATCACCGGCATGGCTCAGGCTGGTATCTTTTACGGCATGCACAAGCCATCCTTCAACGCCCTCCCCAAAAACGTACAGACCGACCTCTACCATGTTCTTCAGGACGCAGCCCTGCATATGAACAAGCTCTATAACGACCTTGACGCGACCGCATTTGAAGAAATGAAGGCAAATGGCATGGAAATTATTGAACTTTCCCCAGAAGAACTCACTCGTTGGAAAAACGCCGGCCAGAAAGTGTGGGATGATTATGCCGTACAACTGAAGGAAAAGGGCCTCGAAAGCGATGCTTTTCTGAAAGATCTCTGCACGGTTGCCGACAAGTACAACGCCATGTCCATTCCCGAGCTGATCGAATACAGAAAGGCAAATCCGGTTCACGGGCTCATCGACGGATTTTAATAAACACGCTTGGGGAACCTGGCCATCTTCCAGGCTCTCCAAGCCCTTTAATATCCATACGACAAATCCTTTTTTGCGCCTCTGTTTCTCAATAACAATGCATTGTTATTGAGAAACAGAGTTACAGTTGAACCAAGCCTATTACACTCAACACCGCCGCAGAGGTCACTATGGATTTACTTGATCGTATCGACAAGCCGCTTCAAGCGGCAGTAAAAGCCGCGCACATGGCAAGCGCATTCATCCTTTACCCATTCATGGTTGCCGTCATTACCGTTGACGTCACCGGCAGGTTCCTGTTCAACAATCCCTTATCCTGGGGCACAGAAGGTTCCGGCCTCATTCAGATCATGGCCATCTTTCTGGCCTGCGCTTTCGTGGAATCCACCAAGGGACACATCCAGCTGGATATCCTGTACTCAAAATTCTCGCCCCGCACACAGAACCTCGTCAACATGCTCAGTTGCGTGGTTGCTGGCATTTGGGTGGGCATGTTGGGTTCACGTAGCTTCACGGAGATCTTCATGTCCATGGACATGCTGGAATCCGGCATGGATGTGACACTTCCCTTCTGGCCCATCCGCGTGGTCATGACCTTTGCCTTCGCCCTGCTCTTTCTTCAACTGATGATGAACTTCCTTGTCAATCTCAAGAATCTGCTCTGCGGAGGCGCACATGCTTGATCTTGTCACCATAGGTTACCTCGGCGTTCTGGCCATGCTGACACTGGCCTTTCTGGGAGTCCCGCTCGCCTACAGCATGTCGTTTATCGGTTCCATGGGGCTTGCCTATGCCACGGGTTTTGATGCCGCCTGCATGCAGAATATTCTGCTGGCCTGGGAGCAGGGCAGCAGCTTCTCCCTCATGACCATCCCTCTGTTCATTTTTATGGGAACTATCGCCTACCACGCCCGTATCGTGGCCGATCTCTTCGACTGCGTACGCAAGTGGGTAGGCCATGTGCCCGGCGGCCTTGCCGTGGCCGGAGTTCTCGCCTCTGCGGCCTTCGGCGCGGTGACCGGCTCTACTGCCGCCTCCGCAGCGACCATGGGCAGCACTGTTTTTCCTGAACTTAAGAAACACGGCTATGAGTTGCGGATGTCCGCCGGCTCCCTTGCTGCTTCCGCAGGACTCGCCGCCATCATCCCCCCCTCTGTCTTCATCATCATTTTCTGTGTACTCACCGACCAATCCATCGGCAAACTCTTCATCGCCACCATCGGCCCCGGCCTGCTGGTTACCGCCCTGTTCTCTGCCTATATTCTTATCCGCTGTGCTCTCAGCCCTGAAATGGGTCCCCCGGCCAAGGAAAAAATCAGCACGGGTGACAAACTCAAAAGTCTCACTTCCTGCCTGCCCGTTATCTTTGTGTTCGGCATCGTCATCGGCGGACTGTACACAGGCATTGTCACTCCTACCGAGGCTTCGGCCATAGGGGTTGTCGGTGTGCTGGTTATCGCCGCATGCATGCGGCGCCTCTCCTTCAAGTGTATCCATGACTCCTTTACCGAAGGCGCCAAGCTCTCCACTACTATCTTCATGCTCATCATCGGCGGCTGGCTAATGAGCCGCTTCCTGGTCAGTACCGGCACTACCAGACACATGGTTGACCTCTTCGTGGGCATGCAGATGAACTACTACAGCCTCATCGCCGTGCTGTTTGTACTGTTTATGATCTTGGGTTGTGCACTCGAAGCCACGTCTATCCTGATTCTCACCATGCCCTTCTTGTTCCCCATCACGCAGGCTTACGGCCTCAATCCCGAATGGTTCGGAGTATTCGTAACCATGATGATGGTCATGGCAGGCGTCACTCCGCCCGTGGGGCTGAACGTATTCGTCGTACACGGCGTATGCCCGGACGTGTCAATCAACGGCATTTTCCGCGGGGCACTGCCCTTTTGCCTGATGGTATTCATCGCCATTGTCATCATGGTGATCTTCCCCGAAATCGTGCTCTGGCTCCCCAACCACATGAATTAAAGTAATTTCACTTTGAAGTTGCTCAACTGCGGCGAGCGAGCAGCCGTCTGCCGGTGAAGCAAGCGCATTTATTTGCGGCGCTGCCACACGACTGGTAGCCCGCAGGGCGTACAGGCATGGACAGCAAAGCAAGCGCAACTCCGGGCGTGTTTTTCAAACGGAGTTGTGTAAAAAATGAAAGTTATTCTACTCTAAAGAACGAAACTGAACATTCCAAAAATCAGGTTCCTTCCGAAAAAACAGGGAGTTGATACCTCATGTCTCTTGTTTTCGATCATAACCACTGTCTTAGCTGCGGCAAATGCGTTGCCGACTGCGTATGCGGCATCCTGAGCATGAAAGGAGAATTCCCTTCTTTCAAAGAAGGGAAAAGCGAACTTTGCGTCCACTGCGGCCACTGCGTATCCGTATGCCCTGTCCATGCCGTTTCTCTTGACGGCATGGACCCCGCACTGCTGCAAACGGCTGATGAAATATCCAGCCCTGAAAAACAATTGGATGCTCTTCTCAAATGCCGCCGCTCTATACGGCAATATACGGGCGTTTCCC
This sequence comes from Pseudomonadota bacterium, assembly GCA_023450535.1. Classification (GTDB taxonomy): domain Bacteria; phylum Desulfobacterota; class Desulfovibrionia; order Desulfovibrionales; family Desulfovibrionaceae; genus Mailhella. The sequence goes on from JAEXGX010000152.1 coordinate 7,341, forward strand.
TGGAACAACGCGTGCTGGAACGGGCGCTGGAGTATGCGAGTTATGCTCCGACCGCTCATAATTTTCGCCAAGTTTCCTATATTGTCATCAACGGCCGCGCAAAAGTTGAGGTCCTTCTGAAAAACACTGCCCTGCACATGGAAAGACACGGCATGTATCCCGGTCAGGTAGCCAATGTGAAGAGCGGGCAGGATACCCTGTTCCGGGGAGCACCCTGCCTCATCCTCATCCATGCGCCGGAGAGGCTCCTTTCTGAAAGCGACTGCGCCACAGCTGCCAGCTATCTTGAACTTGCCCTTCACGCGCTCGGCATGGGGTCCTGCTGGGCCGGAATGCTTGTTGAAGCCTGCGCTTATGGCCTTCCGGAAGGAATTGCCCTCCCCGAGGGCCACAAACTGTACGGATCGCTCATGGCAGGCAAGCCAGCTCTTTCCTATAAACGCATTCCCTTCCGCAAGGCACCTGAAATCACCTGGCTCTGACCCCCTGTACCTTGTTGTGAAGCATACGTTGCTGAAAAGGTGAACAACAATGACATTCAAGGCTGACTTTCCGGAACGGGTGAAAAAAACCACGGAAAAACTCTTCAGGCAAGATTTGCTGAACTGCGCGGAATCCACGTTCAAGGCCATTCTTCTTGAAAGTGGCAGGCCCTGCCCACTTGAAATTCTCGCCATGGCATCCGCTTTCGGCCGTGGTATGGGAGGCGCGGGCTGCTGCTGCGGCTCGCTTATCGGCGGAGAAATGGCCATTGGTGTTCTTTTCGGCAGAACGCAGGAAACCGGCCCCTGCCCCGCAGAATGTGACCGTCTTGCGCAATTGCTGCACGAGCGCTTTGTGGAACACAACCGGGTAAGTTGCTGTCGCATCCTCCATAAAGGGTTGCCATACGGAACTCCCGCACAGTTTGAATCCTGCGCGAAACGTACGGCGGAAGCCGCAGAAATTGCCGCACGCGTCATTCTTGACGCTGCTGGCGCGCATTAAAAAAAGTCTTACCCGATTATGCATACAAAAAAGCATTAACGGATCCATACAAGAGCGCACAGTGCTCCTGCTTCAGATTGCGAAATAGAACATTTCAACATTGAAATGCTCAGAATATTGATAAACCGTGGCTCCGCCCCGCACCCCGCCGGGGGAGATTATCTCCCCCGGACCCCCATAATTATAACATAATAATGGGGGGGGCAGGAGCAGTTTGAGGGGGGGGGAGAAGCCTCCCCCAATGATGACAAACCCCGCTTCGCGGAGCTTGCGCCGTCTAAACCGCAAAGCGGCTTGACGGAAAGAAATAAAAAAAAATCAGTTAGTTACAGAGCACTTGATAACTTTGCCGAGCCAATGCCCGCTTTTTTGCACTTGCGCCACAAGGTACTCGGCGCAATGCCCAGCATACGGGCTGCGCGGGTCCTGTTTCCTCCGGACCATTCCAATGCCCGCAGAATATGCCGAACTTCCATATCGTCCAGGCTGTCCCCCTGCTGCTCCGCCGTTTCACCAGTCTTAGCCTGCACGGGCAGATCCATCAGAGGAATCAGATCTTCTTCAGAAATCTCTGACAGGAATCCGCTTTTGCCAATATAGGTGACCACCAGACGTTCCATAAGGTTATGCAGTTCCCTGATATTGCCGGGGAAGGAATAAAGCCGCAACGCCTCCAGACATCCCCTGTTCAGGCGAAGATTCTCAACCCCATAACGAAAGCAGAAGCCGTTGAGAAAAGACTGGGCGATAAGCGGGATATCTTCCGCCCGTTCAGCAAGCCGGGGAACAGAGATGTGCAGAACGCCAATTCTGAAAAACAGTGCTTTTTCAAAACTTTTTTCTTTCATCATCTCAATCAGGTCGAGGTCGCTGGACGCGATCAGACGGATATCCGCCGAGAAAGGATTATCCACGTCATAGGGATAAAACGCCGGGTCCTCCAGCAGGCGTAAAAGTGTCATCTGGGATGATAAGGAAAGACTGCCGATCTTATCCAGAAACAATGTGCCACCCTTGGCCTGCTCGACTAACCCGTCCCCGCCTTCCCCTCGCTTTTCCGGATTTCCCATGAGAGTGGTTTCCAGTTTTTCCGGTGACAGCGAGGCACAATTGAGCTTTATGAACGGCCCGTCCTTGCGGGAGCTGGCTCGATGAATACTCTGGCCCAACACTTCCTTACCCGTCCCCATGTCTCCGGTCAGCAGCACCGGAGCATCGGAATCCGCAACCGAGCGAGCCATGCGGATAACATGCCCCATAGAACTCGACTGATGAATGATATCATCAAAGGAATATCTGACTCTGGAACTTTCCTTTTTCCGCATCACAGGATGGGGAGAAAACGGCTGTTGTTCAATGAGCACCACTGATCCCTGATTCTTCCCCGTGGCGTTGAGCGGACGCGTCCGGCAGTAGAGGGTTCTGTTCCCCTGCCGCACCAAGCCGATGAACGGTTCATTGGCCAGAACCGCATCCCGTACCTTTGACGAATGCAGAATGATATCGGTCTCCCGGCTCAGCGTGTCATAAGGGGAAACGAGCATGGCATGCTCGTCCAGAAAAAACATCTTCTGCCCCATGATATCGATAAGCGCCTCGCTCAGCGTCTGCTCCTTGTCCGTGCGATGCATAACAAACAGCATCTTTTCCGCTTCCCGAAAAACATCGAGCACTGTCTCCGGGCGGCTGTGAAATGCCAGCCCTACCATGCCGCAGCGGCGAGCCTCCTCCGCCACTCTGCCGTGGCCCACAATTGTATACCCCTTTCCCGCCAATTCAGACACCACCTGGTGGATATCGTTCGGAGAATTGATCTTGCGGATGAAGATTTCCGTATCCGAGGCGAGCAGAGGTGCAATGCTCTGTCCAATCCGATATACAGGGCCAAAACCGATCATGGCGATACGGGAGCCATAGCTTCTGGCTTCCACCAGTACTTCAAGAATATCGCCCGCCAGAATAGGAATATCGAGAATGGGAATGTTCTGAAAGTGCTGCTGAAGCAGCAGGCTGGTTTCTCCCCGGCTGATGATCATGCGCGGGGTATTCTTCCTGGTTTTCAAAATCTCGACGGCCTGTTCGTACAGCCCCGTTTCCAGTGTGAACTCCGTGGACAAATAGCTGCGCAGGCTGTCGATCAGTTTGTACAGATCCTCATCCGGCGCAATGACAAGCAGTTCGTCGGCGTTCATATCTTCCCCCTTTTTTATGCGCAGTCGAATTGTTCACAAAAGCGATTATCATTTCAAAATGAAATATCATGCATTTTAAATATTTCAAAATAAATCGATCTTTTTTGAAAATAATTTTCAAAACATAACTAACATACGCAAATATCTTCCAAAAAAATTTATCTTCTTCTGTCCTTATAAATTTTTCAGCTTTTTATATTCTGCCTCATAAATCAGGAAAAGCAGCCCGGTTCGTATTTGTGTAAGGAGGCTTAACAACATGAAACATGTTCTCATGGCACATCCCGATGATTGCGTCGCCAACGCGCTCGATGACCTCCGCTCCGGAGACGTGTTCGTCTATTGCAACGAAAACAGGGAATGCCGACTGACGGCGAAAGAAGATATTCCCTTCGGATTTAAAGTCGCCATCGCCCCCATTCCTAAAGGAGGCGATATCATTAAATACGGCGAGGCTATCGGCAAGGCCTCATGCGACATTATGATTGGCGACTGTGTGCATGTGCACAATGTGGAAGGCAAGCGCGGACGCGGCGATCAACAGGGAGTATAACTATGGAATTCATGGGATATGCGCGGCCTGACGGCAAAGTCGGGGTCAGAAATTATCTTTTGGTCTTTGCCGCCGGGCGTGGCACGGCCAATCTGGCCACCATGATCGCCGATTCCATCCGAGGGGCCAGGCTCTACATGGCTCCCAATGAAAACGGGCGCTCTGCCGATGACCGGAAAACACTCACCCGCACCATGATCGGATTGGCTAAAAACCCCAATGTCGGCGGTGTGCTCGTTGTTTCTCTCAAGGAGGATGGAGGATACCCAGAGTTCACTTACGACGGTATCATCGGTGAAATTGAAAGAAGCGGGAAACCCGTGGCACCCATTATCGTCGAGCGTGAAGGAGGCTTCTATCAGGCTCTTGGCAAAGGCATCCGCAGGGGCCGGGCACTGGCCCGCGAAATCAGCGCAAACCGCCGTGTTCCCTGCGACTTCGGCCAACTTTTTGTGGCCTGCAAATGCGGATATTCCGACGCGTCTTCAGGCATGGCGGGTAATCCCGTCATTGGCAACCTGTTCGACCGCCTTGTGGATGCAGGCGGCACGGCCATGTTCAGCGAAACAACGGAAGTCATCGGGGCTGAACATCTGGTCGCAAAACGCTTTACCAACAATGCGGAACGGGAAAAATTCCTCGCCGCAGTCAGGCGGGTGGAAAACGACGCTCTGAATGTCGGCCAGGACATCCGCACCATCAACCCCATTCCCGCCAATATCCAGGCCGGATTGACCACACTGGAAGAAAAATCGCTCGGCGCCATCGCCAAAGCCGGACATCGTCCGATTACGGAATGCCTGAAGTACGGGGAAATCCCCACTTCGCCGGGGCTCAAATTCATGGACTCCTGGATGTCTTCCAGCGCACTGTTCATCGGTTTTGCCGCATCCGGCGCGGCTATCACCATCTTTCAGATCGGCGGCGGAGCCATGCCCGAGCATTTTCCCGCGCCCACGGCGAATACCGGGCTTGTGGCCCCCACGTTATACGCCACAGGCAACCCCCGCACCTGGGAATCCGGTAGTGACGAACTGGATTTCAATTCCAGCCCGGTCATTACGGAAAAACGCTCTGTCGAGGAAGTCGGAGAACAGCTGGCAAAGGTTGTCTGCGGCATAGCCTCCGGCACCCTGACCCAGGGCGAAACGCTCAATGTCCGGGAACATCTGGAAGTGTATATGCGCACCCCAGGCCTGTAACGAACGCAGAGCAATTTCACTTTGAAAATGCTCCCGAAGTCGAGCAGAACGAGACTTTGGCGCGACGCAGGAGCAACCGCAATTCCCTTGCGGCGTGAAGTTCCGACGTAAACATGAAACTTACGGGTCAGAATAGAGTGTCCTGGCTATGTATAATCACAAAGTTAAACAGCTCTAAAGGAGGCTGACATGTTGAAGCACACTTTCACTCTTGCCCTGGCTACGCTTATTTTTGCCACAGGCTCCGCACCTGCGACGGCGACGGATTATCCCGCCAAGGCCATTCAGGTCATCGTTCCCTGGGCGCCCGGCGGCGGCAGTGATATCTCCGCCCGTATTGTGGCGGATCGAGCCAAAAAATACCTCAGTGAACCCATGGTCATCACCAACCTGACCGGTGCATCCGGCCTTAACGGTGCGCAAAAAGTCTTTAAATCCCCCGCTGACGGCTACACTCTGCTGTGGGAGCACCCTGCCAATCTGGCGGTGACACCGGCTGTTTCCAAAGCGAAGTACAGCTGGAAAGATTTTGACATGGTCGGCTCCATCGGCGCTTCCGCCTTGGCCGTATTCGTCAAAGGAGACAGCAAATGGCAAGACATGAAGGCTGCCGTGGAGGAAATGAAGGCAAAGCCCGATGAAATCCGCTGGTGTACCACGCCCAATGCGGCTACCGGCTTCAATCTGTACGCCATTCAGGAAGTTTCCGGCGGGTTCAAGCCCGTCATCATCCCTGCTCAGGGCGATAAAAACCGTATTGTGAGCGTGCTTGGAGGAAACAGCGACATCGCCGCCGTGGGCTTCACCTCCATTGTGCCGTACATGAGTTCCGGCGACGTCAAGGTGCTGGCCATGTGTTCCGCCGAGCGCAGCCCCTTTGCTCCTGACGTTCCTACCTTGAAGGAACAGGGCATCAATGCGACCTCCGAGTTTCTGTATTCCATTCTGGTTCCCAAGGGCACCCCGGAAAGCGTGAAGAAAACCCTGGCCGACGCCATGGAGAAGGCGGTTTCCGACCAGGAAACCGTTGATGCTCTTGCCCAGCAGGGAATCGTGGCCAAGTGGCGCAATGCGGAAGAAACTTCTGAAATATGGGAAGAGGAAAGCGCCCTCTATCTTCGCCTCGCCAAGGCCAACGGTCTGATGAAGTAGTATCCCCACCACCCCCGGCGGTGTTTTGCCGCCGGGGGGATGCTTCGCACTTTCCCACGGAGTCGACATGGAAATCAAAAAAAAGATGGATATGGGGGCCGCTGTATTCCTGCTGCTGGCCATGGGTTTTCTGTACCAACAGACAACCGAGTTCAGTTCCGGCCTGTTTTCCACCAACAGCCCGCAGTTCTTCCCGCTCCTGATGATCGGGCTGATCAGCATTCTCTCCCTGTGTCTCCTGTTTTCCAGTATCAGCATCAATGACCCCGCCGAAAAAGGACCCTGCCAGACCAATGCTTTTCGTCTTTCCTCCGGCATGATCCTGCAATTGTTTACCGTGCTTTTCCTCGGCCTGTATATAGTACTGCTGCCGATCCTTTCCTACATACCTTCCACGCTCCTCTTTCTTTTTCTTACCATGGCCGCACTCGGAGGGCAGCGCGATTTCCGCACTCTGGCCACCTATTTCTGTATCTCCTGCATAACTACAGGAGTTCTGTATTTTATATTCGCGCATATGCTCCAACTTTTTCTCCCCTGAAGCCGAAGGCATTCATTGTACGACTACAATCCCGGCACAGAAGGCCTCTTCTGCCCTGTTGAACGGAGGAACACATGTTTTCCGAACTCAGTTCCATATTGTATATTTTCACACCTTTTTCTCTGTTGCTCATGTTCTGCGGCGTCTTCGGCGGCCTGGTCATCGGTGCGCTTCCGGGGCTTACCGGCACCATGGCCGTTGCCCTTCTGGTTCCCATCACCTTCGGGATGCCGGTAGAGCAGGGCCTTATCCTGCTGATGGCGGTCTATATAGGATCAATCTCAGGCGGCCTGGTTGCGGCGGCCCTGCTGAATATTCCCGGAACCCCTTCGTCCGTGGCCACCACCTTTGACGCCTACCCCATGGTCTGCCGGGGGGAGGCGGGTAAGGCTCTTGGCATCGGGGTTTTTGCATCCTTCATGGGCTGCATCATTTCCTTCATCTTTCTCGTGGCTCTAGCTCCTCTGCTCGGTAAATTCGCCCTCCGTTTCGGCCCCTGTGAATATTTTTCTCTGGTCATCTTCACGCTCACCTGCATCTCATCGATTTCCAAAAAATCACTGGTCAAGGGTTTTCTCGCCGGGGCGATCGGCCTGCTCATGTCGACTGTGGGCTTGAGCGAAGTTGACGCCGTTCCGCGTTTCACCTTTGACACGGATTTGCTTCAGAGTGGTTTCAGCGTCATGCCGGTACTTATCGGCATGTATGCAATCTCGCAGATTATGGATGAAGTGAAGAGCATCTGGACGCCAGTAGAGGTTCCTCATGCCGACTTCACGATCCGTGAGTTCTGGGCTGTGGTCAAACTGTGTATGCGTTCCTGGAAAAACCTTCTCCGCTCTTCCATCATCGGTACAGCCATCGGCATTCTTCCCGGCGTAGGACCGGGGCTTTCCAATATTGTGGCTTACTCCCAGGCCAAGGCGGCGGACAAGCATCCGGAAAGCTTCGGCCAGGGTAACCCTGACGGCATTATCGCCTCAGAATCAGCCAACAACGCTTCCTGCGGCGGAGCGATGATCCCCCTGCTCACTCTGGGCATCCCGGGAGATTCCACGACTATGATGATGCTCGGGGCCTTCATGATCCATGGCGTCCAGCCCGGCCCCCTGCTGATCCGCGACAACCCGGATCTGGTGCTGCTCATTCTGGCGGCATTCCTTGTCAGCAGCGTGCTCATGCTCGTACTGCAAATGCGCTTCATCAAGCTGCTCATCAAGGCCCTGTCCATATCCCGTCCCATCCTGTTCCCGATTATCCTCGCCTTGTGTACGATTGGCAGTTTCGCGCTCAACAGCAGCATGTCCGACGTATGGATTTTCTTCCTCATGGGACTTGTCGGCATTGCGCTCAACAAGCTGGACTTTCCGCTCCTGCCGCTGGTACTCGGCCTTATTCTGGGCAAGATGGCCGAACAGGAGCTGCGCACCAGCCTGATCATGGGGCACGGCTCGCTTTCTGAATTTTTGCATCGCCCTATAGCCCTTGCCTTTATCGGGCTTTCCCTGCTCTCCGTAGCCTGGTCTGTGTACAAAAGCTTTAAAAATAAAAGAACCGCTTAAAATGCAACAAAGCAGCTTCCCAGAAGTTGCCCTGCTTACGAACATCCCGAGGAGATTGAATATGGATGAACACTTTCCGCTCTTCTGGGGAGTGACAAGAAATTTTGACCCTGCCTGCATCCAAGACCCTGCACAGGAGCTTGTACGGCGCTTCGAACTCTGTCTGCCGCGTGGCTCCGGACGGCTGAAAGGCAAACGTGTTGCCGTATGCGTAGGGTCAAGGGGCATAGCCTCACTTCCCGCCCTGGTAAGAACACTCATCGATTGTCTGAAAGACCGGGGAGCCACGGCGTATATCGTCCCCTCCATGGGGTCACACGGCGGAGGAACGGCAGAAGGCCAGAAACTGCTGCTCGAAGGTCTTGGGATTACAGAAGAAGCCATGGGAGCGCCTGTTCATCCCGACATGACTACAACAAATTTGCATCAGCTCCTCGGCGGCCCCATGGTCCGCTTTGCCACGGAAGCCCTCCGAGCAGACTTTGTCATCCCCGTATGCCGGGTCAAAGAACATACCATACTCACCGGAGATGTTCAGTCCGGTCTGTGCAAAATGCTCGTTATCGGTTGCGGGAAACACGTCGGAGCAAAGGAATACCATAAATTCGACATCGAACGCGTCCTCGTTCCGTCCGCAGAAATCATTATCCAAAAAGTCTCGTTTCTGTGCGGCGTGGCAGTGGTGGAAAACGCCTATGACAACATTTGCGAAATCCGTGTTACCGCTCCAGAGAACTTCATCGAAACCGACCGCGCGCTGCTGCGCGTCGCCAAGACGAAGCTTCCGCGTCTGCCATTCAACTCCCTCGACGCCCTTGTCGTCAACGAAATAGGCAAGGATATCAGCGGAGCCGGAGCAGACGTCAACGTTATCGGTAAATGGAGACGAGAAGGCGGCCCGCGCATCCCCGACTACAGGGTTCTTGCGGTTCTCGGCATTACCCCGGTTTCTCACGGAAACGCCACAGGCATCGGCTGCATGGATCTCATGCCCCGGCGTATGCTTGATAGCATCAGTTACGAAACCATGCGCATCAACGTGCTGACCTCAGGAATCTTCCGCTCCGCACGGCTTCCTCTTTATGTGGAAGATGACCGCGCAATCCTCCAGGCCATTCTCGACAGTGTACCGGACAGTGCAGCCATTACCATGGCACGCATACGTAATACGCTGGCGTTACAGCGATTTTGGGCTACGGAGAAAACGCTTGAACTGCTTGATTCAACCATGCGTTGCACGGTCGATCCCCAACCGCAATCCTGTCGCTTTGATCCGCAGGGTATCTGGCAATCCTTTATTTGAAGGCTCACTAGCCCACGTTACGACGAATTCTTATCAGCCCTGCCCGTGCTCCAGCTCAAGCTGCATCGCAACCAACTCCACGGACATATCCGGAGACGTTTCCCCGGTCGAGACTTCCGGCACAGAGTTCGTGCAGCCGGAGCCGGTCAAAGGCGGGGAGAGCGGCTGCTCAGAGCCTGCTCCAAGCAAGGAGTCCAGCGGGGCGGAAGGAGTTTCCCGCTCTCCGAGCAGCGGAGCGACATCAAGCAGCATAGGCGAGCCGGAAAGTGCCGCGGTTCCCTCGCCAAGCAAGGAATCGAGCGCGGAGGAGTTATCCCCCCGCTCTCCGAGCAAGGGCACGACATCGAGCAACATGGGCGAGCCGGAAAAGCCCACTGCGCCCGCAGCATGCCCAAAAGATTCAAGGTCGGAACCGCCGAACAGCAGATCATCGTCAAGACTATGTGCCAAGGCCATGAATGGCAGGGGTGGAGAAGGAGGTGTACCGGGAAGCGTGACGGTCGTCGTATCAGAAGCATTGCCCTGATCCCAGGCATGGATATCGAAGCTGATATCATGTCCGGCGTCCAGCCTGTCCTGCCCTTCCGTCGTCAGCGTCACTTCATAGGAAGCCCCTGTCAGCGTCACCGTGCCAAGCGCTGTTTCACCTTCCATAAGCGTGTAGCTGGTGCTTGAGCTGTCACCAACGGTAAAGCCATACGCAGGACTGGAACCTTTGTCCGGGTCCGTCGCGGCGACACTGCCCGTCCACAGCGAGGGATCTGTCGCATCCTGCGCCGCCGTATAGCTGTCCTGCGCGAATTCCGGCGCATCGTTACGCCCGGAAATGGCAATGGTAATATCCTTTGTATCATAACCGCCATGAGAATCCGTGGCGGTGACGGTCACCTTGAATGTTACCGTATCACGTTCCGCCAGCATTTTGACCGCATCGGACGCAGGATCAAGCGTGAACTGGTACTTTCCGTTGGTGTCAATGGAGAACGAACCGTACTTGTCAATATCCGTTTCATAACCCTTGCCCGCCGCATCGGAAGATACCTGCTCAAGCCTGAACGTGTGCGTATCGCCAATATCCTTGTCATGCACGGTAACACTGCCCGAGCCTTGCAGTGTCGTCGAGCCTTCCTTGTAACCAAGCTCAAAGGTCGCTTTACTCACCTCAATAGCAGGCGCGTCGTTACTGCCCTTGATCAGCACTTCCAGCGGTTCGGTACATGTTGCGCCGTGTTTGTCCACCACGGTAATATAAAAAGTCTGGGTGATGAACGAGGCCGGGTTGTTCGGATCATACGCGGGCAAGGCATCAATATCCGGCTCATGTTCATTGAGGGTAAAGGAATACTTGCCGGTTTCGGAATCTATCATCAACGAACCGTATTTGTCGGTGATAAAGGTGCGGCGCGAACTTCCGTCCGCCTCGGTGAAATAGAAGGTCCACCCGGACGCCACGTCATCCGTGACACTGGGCGCAGGCATGGATACGGTGGAGTCGTAGCCGCCGGGGGCGGAACCATCTGTCAAGGTGCCGTCATCCGCAATCGTAATATTTCCGACCGTCATCTCCGGCGGGGTGTTGACCCCGGACACCGTGACCACAATATCCGTAGAGGCGGAAGCTATTTCATCCGTGACGAAGATTTTCGCGCCATCGTCGAACACGTCATCCGCAGTGAGCGCGCCGGGTTTGGGCGTATAGGTATAGGTACCCTTTGTTGCGTCCGTGATGGTAAAGGTGCCGTATTTGCCCTCAAAGGTCAGCGTCTGCGTGCCGTCGGCTTTGACAAAATAATAGCGTAAGGTTCCCTGCGCTTCGCTCTGGCCGTTGTCCACGTCAACCGTGTCTACATCACCGCTTACTGTGGTTTGTTCTCCGGAAGCGTTGATCGTGACCTCATGCCGCAGGTCTTCCTGCTTCGTGGTAATCTCCGGGGCGTCGTTGCTGCCTTCAATGGTGACAACTATCTCGGAGCTTCCGGAACCCCACAGTTGAAACTTGTCCGTGACCTTTTGGCCCTGCGTCAGCTCCTGCACAAAGCTGCTGGCGTTGTCCAGGACGTAGGTGTACTTGCCGTTCGTCACATCAATGGTGATGGTGCCGTATCTGCCCACCACGGTCTGCACGGCGGAGCCGCCCAGCGAAAAGGCGAAATACGGAGAGGCCGTCGCGGTCGTCGCGGCCTGCCCTTCCAACGTAACCAGACTCCCGTCAGCCCATTCCGTACCGTCTTCCTTGGCCGTCAGCGGGCCGCCCGTCAGCGTGGGCATGTCGCCCCCCGGCTGAGGAGGAGTGGTGGGCATCACCGTGATGGAGACTTCCTGTTCGGTTTTTCCGCCGAACAGATCGTCCACCTGAACCTTGAATGTTTCCTCATAACCCCCGGCGGGAATACCGGCCACCTTGTCGACATCCACAGTATAGGTATACTTCCCTGAAATCCGGTCGATCCAGATAACCCCGTATTGCCCTCTGAAGCTTTGTACGTCGGAGTTTTCGCTCCCCGAAATGATCGCGCCGTCCGTGTCATAACGCGGCCCGGTGAAGTGAAAGGAGAGGCTGTCTCCATCAT
>JAEXGX010000251.1 GCA_023450535.1 Pseudomonadota bacterium
GAATATTATGCCCTGACTGCTCAACTTCAATATTAACTGCTCTAATAAGGAATACGGCTCCCATGCGCGACATTCTTCTTTTGCAAGACAATCTTCGTGCCATCGTTACTGATTTCGGCTGGGAATGGCCTGCTAAGGCAGTCATGGAGCAACCCAAGGACGAGAAGCACGGAGACCTGGCCACCAATCTCGCCATGGTGTTGACGAAACAGGCCGGAATGCCGCCGCGCCAGCTGGCGGAAAAGCTTGCCTCTGAACTTGCCGCCCGTATGCGCGGTGAAGTCACCACAGAAATTGCGGGCCCCGGCTTCTTGAACGTCACCTTTTCGCCCGCATTCTGGCAGGAAAGCGTACAGAATGTTGAAAAAGAAGGCAGAGCTTTCGGTTCTTCGCGCACCGGAAACGGTCGAAAGATCCTGTTGGAATTTGTGTCCGCCAACCCCACCGGGCCCTTGCATATCGGGCACGGACGCGGAGCGGCAGTGGGCGATTCCATAGCCCGGCTGCTCCGGTTCGCCGGATATGAAGTAACTACGGAATATTATACTAATGATGCGGGGCGGCAAATGAGGCTGCTCGGAGTGTCCGTATTTCTGCGCATGCGCGAGCTTTGTAATCTTCCGGTGGAATGGCCGGAAGATTACTATCACGGCGACTACATCCGGGAGCTCGCGCGGGAATTGCTTGAACAAATCCCCACACTGCCCGATATGCCGGAAGATGAAGCCAAGGAAGCCTGCTACCAATATGCCATGAATTCCATTATGGAAGGCATCAAGCAAGACTTGCGTACTTTCCGGGTTTCCCACCAAAATTGGTTCTCGGAAAAAAGTCTGGTAGACGCCGGAACAGTTAAAGCGACACTTGAAGATCTCAAACGCCGGGGGCTGGCATACGAAAAGGACGGCGCACTCTGGTTTGCTACCACTGGTTTTGGAGACGACAAGGATCGTGTACTGTGCAAAAGCGACGGCCTGCTGACCTATTTTTCTTCAGACATTGCCTATCACGCCAATAAATTCCAGCGTGGGTACGAAGAGCTGATCGACGTGCTCGGCGCGGATCATCATGGCTACGTTCAGCGGATGAAAGCGGCCATCAGCGCCATGGGGCACGACCCGGACAAGGATTTCAGCATCACATTGATTCAGCTTGTCAACCTGCTACGCGCGGGTGAACAGGTTGCCATGTCCACCCGCTCCGGTGAGTTTGTGACCCTGGCCGAAGTACTGGACGAAGTCGGCGTAGATGCGGCTCGTTTCATGTTCCTCTCGCGCAAGAGTGATAGCCCTCTGGACTTCGACCTCGACTTGGTCAAGCAACGTAGCCTGGACAACCCGGTATACTACGTGCAGTATGCCCACGCCAGGATTTCCGCCTTGTTGCGTCGTGCGGCAGACAAAGGGATGGAGCTTCCTGCACTCTCTGATCCCGTCCTCCTGGCCCGCCTTACGCAGAAAGAAGACGTGGCGCTTTTGCGCGCGATTGAACGGTTCAAGGATACGGTAGAAGAAGGTGCGGCGGCGCGCGCCGCTCACGGCATAAGTTTCTATTTAATGGATTTGGCCGGACGACTGCACAGCTATTACGCCAATACCCCTGTTCTGGCAGGGGAAGATCAGGAATTGATTCTGGCCCGTCTCACGCTTTTGCGTGCTGTGCGTCAGGTTCTTGCCAACGGCCTTGACCTGCTGGGCGTCAGCGCCCCGGATACCATGTAATGGCCAACGCAGTTTACCGCAGCTCTTCTTCGACTCGTAAAAATCGCGATCACGAGCGTACTCGAGGAAACGCGCGCCTCACTTCTGTGGAGAACGAGGCGCGTGCACTCTTGCTTGCTCGAAACGGTGACACGCAAGACCAAACTGACGTTGCGGATCCCCCTCCCCTTTCTACGCCGCCTCTCTCTCCCATGCCGCACGAAACGGCACCGGATACTCCAGACACCGTTCACACTCCGCAAATGACATCTTCCGACAAAAAAAGTGCCAAAAACACAGCCCCCCCGGAAGATTCCGTCATTACAGCGCACGCCAAGGCAAGGCAAGAAGAACAAGAAAAAACTTCCGCCCGTATCCGCGTAAAAGAGACTCGGCCGGGTGAGCGTAAAAAGGAGCTCTCTCAGCATGAGAGTAGTTCCAGCGGATGGTTGCTCCAGTTGACGCCGTCTCTGGTACTGATGCTGGTCGTTTTTGAGCTGGTAACGTTAAGTTTTTTCTTTCTGTTTGGCCTGATCATTGGCAAGGGAACAGTTCCTCCGCCGCCGCAAGCTGAGTTGGAACGCATCCTGCCCGCAGAAGAAAACCGGGCGGAACAGACTCAGGAAATCTTGCCACAGGAAGAGTTGCGTTTCATGGTAAACCTGAAGGCGGACGAATCCGCAACCGAGCGGCAACAACCCACGCTAGCACCAAACGCCGGACGTCCGGAACCGAAAAAAAGTGAAAACTCCGTGCTTGCTGACGACAGCAATCTTTATGATTTTGTCATTCGAGTCGCTGCATTCAAAAGTGATGAACAGGCCGATGCACTGCGCGCCCGTCTGGAAGGCGCAGGCATGCGTACTCGCCTTCAGCGTGAAAAAGCCCAGAAAGGCACATGGAGCTTTGTTCAGGTTCTGTTCCGGGGCACTGAGGTCAAAATGAATCAGATGAGGGAAACCCTGCCCTCTTT
>JAEXGX010000205.1 GCA_023450535.1 Pseudomonadota bacterium
CCTGTCTGGTCGTTTTTCTGTTGGTTCCTGCTTTTGCCGGGGCCGCGCCGTCTTCGGGAGCAGGGGGAGCGACCAGGGTCGTGGAGGGCAAGGCCCCTTCCGTGCTGGTGTTGCCTTTTGCCGTGCATGCTGCTCCCGAGCATTCGGTGCAACTGAGCCAGGATTTGCCGTCTTTGTTGCGTTCCTCCCTTGCCGATACGGGATTCCGCGTTCTTTCCGCTTCCGAGAGCAAGCGCGCGTCCGGGAGCAGGGTTCCCGCAAATGACGCGCAGGCGCGTTCCATGGCGTCGTCGGCCAGAGCGGATTATGCCGTGTATGGCACCTTGAGCCAGCTCGGCGACGCATTCAGCTTGGACATGCGGATGGTATCCGCCTCAAATGGGGCCGAGAGCTTTGCGTATCACGCCGAGCGGAATTCTCTGCTTGATCTGGCCTCCGCCGTGGATAATCTGGCCGGGCAGGCGCGCGGATCCGCGCGGGGCAAGGGCGGTGTGGCGGATATTGAGATCCGCGGGCTGCGGCTGATCGATCCTGAGCGTGTCAAGGTGCGCCTGGCTACCCAGGTGGGCGGAGCTGTGGACGGACTCAGTGCGGATGAAGATTTGCGCCGAATCTGGGAAATGGGATATTTCAGCGATGTGCAGGCCGATCTTGAGCAGACACCGCGCGGCCCCGTGCTGGTGTTCACCGTGAAGGAAAAGCCGCGTATCGACGACGTGCGGGTGGACGGCTCCGACGCAGTGGACATGGACGACATCACCGAGGCCATGTCTTCCAAGACGGGCGACGTGCTCAACGACAGGGTGCTGGCCGACGACCTGCAAAAAATTACTGAACTGTACCGTAAAAAAGGCTACTACCTCGCCGACGTGACCTATGAAATCCAGGAGCGCTCGGGCGGAGCTTCCGCCGTATTGCTGCTCAAGGTCAACGAAGGCAACAAGCTGTATATTAAGGAAGTGGCCATTGAGGGGCTGGAAAAGGAAGACCCGGATGACCTCTCGGGCAAGTTGTCGCTCAAGACACGGGGTCTGTTCTCCTGGATCACCGGCTCCGGCGTACTGAAGGAAGAGGAGCTTGAGCGCGATTCGCAATTGCTCCAGGCGACCCTGGTGAACAAGGGTTACATTGACGCCCGAGTTGCCGCACCTGAGGTCATTTACGACCCGGACGGCATCCGGGTGGTGTTCCGCGTGCGCGAGGGAGAGCGCTACAAACTTGGCGAAGTCGGGTTCAGCGGCGATCTCATCGACACCAAGGAGAAGCTCCTTGCGCAGACCAAGCTGGATGAGCTTGCCGCGAGCGGCGAATATTTCCACTTGGAGACAATGCAGGAGGACATCAAGAAACTGACGGACTTTTATGGGGACTACGGCTACGCGTTTGCGGATATCGGCGTGGAAACGATTCCCCGTCACGAAGACGGTGCGTTTGTGGATGTCATCTACACATTGAATCCCAAAGAACGGGTGTATGTGCGCCGGGTGGAAGTTGAAGGCAACACCAAGACACGCGACAACGTGATCCTGCGCGAACTGCGTCTGGCCGACGGTCAGCCCTTCAGTGGCTGGGCTTTGCGGCGCAGTGTGGAACGGCTCGATAAACTGCGCTATTTTGATGAGGTGAATCCTCAGCTTGTGCCCACGGGCAACCCCGGAGAAGTGGATCTGAAAGTCGGCGTGAAGGAAGGCAATACCGGTTCCATCAACGTCGGCTTTGGTTACTCTACCTATGACAAATTCGGCATCGCGGGCGGCATCAGCGAAGCCAACCTGTTCGGCCAGGGCTACTTCCTCGGCCTGCAGGGCTATACTTCTACCAAGGAAACCTCCGTTCGCGGCACCTTCATCAACCCGCGCCTGTATAACAGCAATCTGGGCCTTTCCCTCCAGTTGTACGGCGTGGAAGAAGAGTGGACGGACTTTGACAAGCGTACTGTGGGCGGCCGCGTCAATTTTATGTATCCCCTTGGAGAATACACGACGCTTAACTGGGGTTATCGCCTCGACCGCTATACTCTGAAAAACATCGAACCCTGGGCCACGAGTATCATTAAGGACTACGAGGGCACCAACTGGGCCAGCGTCGCTTCGGTGGGCGTGGGTCGTGATTCCACTAACAGCGCCACCTTCCCTTCACGCGGCACGCGGGAGGGGATCACGCTGGAATACGGCGGAGGCGGTCTGGGCGGCGATGATGATTTCTTCAAAGTTACCGGCGAATATGGTTTCTACTATGGCTTTATGGAAAACCATGTGATCCACGCCAAGGCCAGCGCCGGGGCGGTGTTCCGCAATACTGACAACAAGGTGCCGGTATTCGAGCGTTTCTACCTTGGCGGCATGAACAGCCTGCGCGGCTATTCCGAGGATGACGTTTCTCCGCGCGATCCGCGGACGGGCGAACATATCGGCGGCGACCGCATGGGATATGCCACGCTGGAATATATCTGGGCATTCAAGCCGGATGCGGGGCTCGCGCTGGTACCCTTCTTTGATATAGGTTTCAACAGTGACTCGTCGGATGAATCCCTGTTCAACAAGATATATCAGTCGGCAGGCCTGGAACTGCGCTGGCGTTCACCCATGGGCGACCTGCGCTTTGCCTACGGTTGGCCGCTGTCCAAGAATGTGGACGGAGAATCCCGGAATAAGGGGCGCTTCGAGTTCTCCATGGGCCAGGGATTCTAGAGCGTTTTGCGATTGAACATATCTTCCAGCCAGATCCTATGTTCTGGCCCGCAGGTTTCACG
>JAEXGX010000271.1 GCA_023450535.1 Pseudomonadota bacterium
CTTCAGCCCTGGCCTGCGTGGAATCCGCCCCCGGCTTTGCACAGAGCGATGCGGAAAAACTGCTTCAGGCCGTACTTCCCTTCGCGGCGGGGCTGGAGATGATCCACACCTATTCCCTCATCCATGACGATTTGCCCGCCATGGACGACGACAATTTGCGCCGGGGCCGCCCTACCTGCCACAAAGCCTTTGACGAAGCCACGGCCATTCTGGCGGGCGACGCCCTGCTTACGGACGCTTTCGGCTTTATGGCCCGCGTGCCTCTGCCCGCCGAACGGGTGCTTGAAGCGCTGACGCTGGCGGCAGACGCGGCAGGGGCGGCAGGCATGGCCGGGGGACAAATGCTGGATCTGGAAGGAGAAGGCAAAAAACTTTCCGAAGCGGAACTGACCGAACTCAACGCGAAAAAGACCGGCGCGCTGTTGCGCATGGCCTGCGAGAGCGGCGCAACGCTGGCCGGAACCGATGCTATGCGCCGAACTGCTCTGCGGCGTTATGGCGAGGAATTGGGCATTGCCTTTCAGATAACCGATGATATACTGGATGTCACAGGTGATACCGCCACCCTTGGCAAAACTGCCGGACATGACGCGCAGCAGGCCAAGGCCACCTGGCCCGCCCTGCTCGGGCTGAATGAAGCCCGCACCCGCGCCCGCACCCATTGCCATGCCGCAACGGAAGCTCTGGACAGCGCACTGTTCGGAAGTTCCCGCCATGCCGACATGCTCCGTCAGCTCGCCTGTGGCCTTGCTGACCGCACGTTTTAACACTTTCTCCAGCGAAAACTTCATGCCCCACACTCTGCCGCCCCTTCTTTCCCGCCTGCGCGATGTCGACGGCCTGCCCGGCGGCATCAAAGCGCTTTCCCTGAATGACAAATACCTACTTGCCCAAGAGTTGCGGGATGAAATCATCAATGTCGTCGCGCACAACGGCGGGCATCTTGCGCCCTCCCTCGGCGTAGTGGAACTGACATTGGCCCTGCTTTCCGTATTTGACGCCCGCCGCGACCCCATCATCTGGGATGTGGGCCACCAGAGTTACCCGTGGAAAATCCTCACCGGCAGGGCGGATACATTTGAAACACTGCGCCGCTACAACGGCATTTCCGGTTTTCCCCGCCGGGAAGAAAGCCCCTGCGACCACTTCGGCGTAGGCCATGCCTCCACATCCATTTCTGCGGCACTGGGCATGGCTGTAGCCCGGGATCTCCAGGGAGGCAACGAACATGTGATCGCCGTCATCGGCGACGGCGCACTGACCGGCGGCCTGGCACTGGAAGCGCTGAACCAGGCGGGCGGCATGGGCAGACGGCTCATTGTCATTCTCAACGACAACGGTATGTCCATCTCCAAGAATGTAGGGGCTATTTCGCTCTTCCTCAGCCGCAACCTCTCTCGGCATGGCGTCATGCGCCTGAAGAACAGAGTAGGCGATGCCATGCGCTCCGTGCCCAAGGTCGGGGACTGGCTGCTGGATACCGTGCGGCGAGGCGAAAGCAGCTTCAAGAGCTTCTTCACCCCCGGCATGCTGTACGAGGCATTCGGCATCAACTATATCGGCCCGGTAGATGGGCACGACATCGCCAAAATCGAGCGTCACCTTGAGGCCGCCAAGGTGCTGGACAAGCCTGTGCTGCTTCATGTGCGCACCCAAAAGGGCAGGGGGTACACCCCGGCGGAAGAAAACCCCTCCCGTTTCCATGGGATTTCCCGCTTCGACCTTGAAACGGGCAAAAGCATGCCCGCTCCGCTTCCTTCCGACGATTATTCCGGCCCCGGCTTCACCCCCGCCTTTGCCTCAGCCCTGTGCAAGCTGGCTGAACGGGACGAACGCATCGTGGCCATCACGGCGGCCATGCCCGACGGTACAGGCACAAGCATGTTCCAGTCTCGCTTTCCTTCCCGCTTTATCGACGTAGGCATCTGCGAAGAACACGCCGTCACCCTTGCAGCGGGTCTGGCCGCGCGCGGCATGCGCCCGGTGGTAGCCATCTATTCCACCTTTCTCCAGCGGGCCTATGACCAGATCATTCATGATGTCTGCCTGCAAAAACTTCCCGTGACGTTCTGCCTTGACCGGGCGGGTCTGGTGGGAGAGGACGGCCCCACCCACCACGGAGCCTTTGATCTCTCCTGGCTACGCGCCGTACCCGGCCTTTCAATCATCGCGCCGCGTGATGAACTGGATCTGCGCAACTGCCTCGCGTCCGCCCTGGCGCTTGGCGTACCCGCCGCCTTGCGCTACCCGCGCGGACGCAGTGAACGCCTGCCCATAGAAATTCGAGAGAAATGCCAGGCAGGCGATCCTCCCGACTTCACGCTTCTCCCCTCCGGAGAAGGGGAAGTGACCATGCAGGGCAAAGATTTGTGCGTCATGGCTGTAGGCCTTCAGGTACACATGGCAGAAGAGGCGGCCCGACGTATCGAGGCAGAAAGCGGCCGCCAGGTCAGCGTATTTGACGCCCGCTGGGTCAAACCCCTTCCGGAAAAACAAATTCTGGATCTGGCTCGCGCCCATCGCGCCCTGCTGCTGGTGGAAGAAAACACCCGTGCGGGCGGTTTTTCCTCCGCCGTACTGGAGCTGCTGGCGGACAATGATCTGCTGCACGGCAAAACCATCCGGCGCGCCGCTCTGCCGGACGCCTTTGTACCGCATGGCTCCTGCGAACAGTTGCGAAAGTTGACCGGACTGGATCAGGATCATCTGTACGCGCTCATGACAGAAATGCTGGACGCGTAGGGACGCCATAAAAGTGCAGCTTGAAAAGCGGCAATGGTTGTTATAGAAACAACAGATCGTGTGCTTGTGCTGACATTCTCTTCGCCCGGATGATGGAACGGTATACATGGGAGACTTAAAATCTCCTGCCCGTAAGGGCTTGCGGGTTCGAATCCCGCTCCGGGCACCAAGCAGCATTTTCAGAAAGCCTCTTGATATCCTCCCCCTCTTGCCACCGGCCCCGAGAATGACTGTAAAAAAAGCGTCGGGCGGTGCTTCCAACACCAACCCGACGGACACGGCGCGTTATGCGCTCCCTTTGGTGTTACGCGGTTATCTGCATTTTATTTACGCCCTCGCCCGGTTGCCGCCGGACGGGGGCCTTTGTTTTAAGCTTAATCCGGGACGAAGCCCGGAGCATCAGACAAAGGAGCGCCAGCAACAGCAGGACAATGAAGCGTTTCATGCGGCCAACTCCTTTACCCTTTCGGGAGTTTGCGCCGTGCCAGCGCAGGGAGTGAACCGCGTAACGGACACCTGTGTACAGCGTGCCGGATGGGATGACAATAAGGACATACAAAGAATGTTTTTGCCTTTCTATCGGCGGGCCTAGCGCGGCCCTGCAAGCAACAGGCCAGACGCGCCGTTTCCTTTGCCGGGGAGGCTTGGACATGGCACAGCGGCGCGGCTGGACGAGGCGCTTGCTGGATGCAGCCGCGTTTGGCGGGGAGGGCGTGCCGCGAGTCAAGCCATCGGGACGCCTGATCGTCAAAAGCTATACCCCCCTGGGGGGCACGCCGTACGCCTTATCATTAAAGCAATTTCAAAGTGAAATTGCTCATGGAGTCGAGCAACGCGAGATTCCATCACGACGCCGCACATCTCCTCAAAAGAATGGACGTCCTTTTGACAATCATCTCTCTCCGCTCAAAAGTATTCATCAATAAATAGATACACATGTACGAAACAATTAATTTAAATTTCATTTTTTTTTGAAAAAATCTATTAATTAAACTTTAAAAACCGATTATAAACCATGAAACATCTATTGATATTTATTTTGAACAATTTATACCAGTTAGTCTGTTTTTTCTTATAGAGTACTCTATATGTACCATAAGAGAGAGAGAGAGAGAGAGAGAGAGAGAGAGAG
>JAEXGX010000398.1 GCA_023450535.1 Pseudomonadota bacterium
GTCATCGGCCTGATCACCATGGGGACAAGCGCGTCTGTGGAAACCTATTTTCACAGACATATCCCCCCCCAGGTCGAGGTGGCGACCACCAGAGTCGTATTCGAGGAAGTCTCATATCAGGGGCTGCTCAACATGGTCGCCCAACTTCCCGCCGCAGCCCGTCTTCTGCTGAGCGCCCGGCCCCAGGTCTTTGCCATTCCGAGCATGACCGGCAGCTGCATCAAGGGTAATGAAATCGTCAACATCATCCAGCAGCACACCGGCATCCCCACGGTCGTACCTTCTCTGGAATTCGTGAATGCTCTGCAAGAACTCGACGCACCACGTATCGCGCTTGTTTCCATTTTTTCCGTGGAATTGAACATCCTGGAAAAACTGTTCTTTGCCACACACGGCGTCGACGTGCGCCACATCATCCGCCTTGAGGCGCAAATCGGCTCCGAACCATCCCAACTGGTACCCATCGACTATGCGATGTATCTGAATGAAATCGCCGGGCAACTGTCCGACGATGCTGACGCCGTTGTCGTCGATCACCCGCTTTTCCTGCTGGGTGAAGATATGCGCCGGATCTACAACGAGCGTCTCGGAAGGCCCGTTCTTTCCACAAATGAAGTCTTGCTGGATGCGGCCTTACGCCGCATGGGTCTTGCCCGGCCAGAGCAGCAGAGAGGCTGCTGAAAACGTCAGCAGCCTGAAAATTGCGAGTAGGTCGCGGCGGGGCAACGCCCCATTTTTTCAGCGATGTATATCGCGCCAGGTAATATGCGGCTTACCGTTTTCCTTCACAATACGGATAAACTTATTATTGAGCAGAGGGTTGGTAAAGGTATAGTCGGAACGCTGCATGTTGCCCCGGCTTTCCTTACGCTCCAGCGCACAGCGGATCATGATCTCGCCCATATCCACAATAGCCAGTGTTTCCGCCGCCCGCATCAATTCATGCGCCGTGGGCGTGGCCAACTGTCTTTCAATCATGCCGCGCAGGTCTCCGATGAACTTCAGCCCGGAGTTCAGCAGACTCGCGGAGCGTACTTTGTGCGGGCCGGGAGCGGCGAAGTCGCTGAGTATCTGCTGGATAGCATGGTTGCATTCCTGCCAGGCCGCCCCTTCTTTCCGGTTACCGAACGTACTGTACCAGGCCATACGCTCCTGCGCCCAGGGCGTATTTTCGATATCGCCGCACAGCCCCCGGTTTCGCGCATGAGATGCCGCCTGCTCTCCGCTGATATACCCGAATACCGCCGCGCCGCCGATATTGGTACGGAAGTTGCCAATATGATCCCCCACCGCATACACGCCAGGCAGATTGGTTTCAGTTTTCGGATTAATCTCAATGCCGCGTATGCCGTGCGGCTCATATTGGCCAAATACCACACTGTGTCTGCCGGGGTCGACCCCCTCTGCCTTCATCTGATCGACAAAGCCGGTCATGCCTTCACCGCCCATAGCCCAGATCATGTGGTCAAGGTCTTCCCGGTTCGCACCTGCGCAGTCCATGACAGCGGGACCGCGCCCGTTGACCATGAGATCAGAAAACGAGGAGTTCCAGATATCTCCGGTGATGTCGCTGGTTTCGCGATTGGGCTTGGTGGTGAAAGGTCCGATGGGTTCACCGTTGGGGTAACGATACACGCCGATCCAGGTGGACTTGCCGCAGCGCGAGGAATAGCGAGGCCCGGCATGACGGTAGCCGCGATCCATGCCGACCAGCGCGCCGCCGATACGCCAGAACTGGGCAATCGATTCCCCGGTACAAGCCGGGCATACGCCAATATTGAACATCAGGCCCGGCGTATTGGCGGAAACAAAGATGCGGCAAGGGTTGCCCGTGGCCATGATCACGGCCTTGGCCCGCACAATGCGAAATTCCGGCTTTTCCTCCGTGGTATCCACAGCCAGTACTCCGCCGATGTTGCCATCCGGAGCGGGCAGCATGTCCAGCACCGGGGAATGATTGATGATAATCGCCCCGGCCTTGCGCGCCTGTTCGGTAAGCACCTTTTTCTGATTACTGCCGTTGTACTTGAGAAACACCTTGGGTTTGCCGGGAAATGCGTGCCCTTCAAACAGCCAGCCGCCCTTGGGTTTCATGTCGATACCCCAGGAATGCCACATTTCGATGATTTCCAGACTACGTTCCAGCGAGGCGTCCAGCACATCCCGATCCTGGTCGCCGCCCACAAGGCTTTCCAGAATGGCCTGACGGGCCGTAGCGAGGTCGCCGTGCACCTCCGGGATATAACAGGCGAAATGGTCATTGCCGCCCGCACCGGAACCACTGCGTTTCGTGTTGGCCTTTTCCAGAACAATCGTTTTCGCGCCACTCTTCGCGGCGGAAACGGCGGCCATCATACCGCCCACGCCGCCGCCGACCACGACGACATCGGCATCCAAAATTTCCTTAATGGACAGCATGGTCGCTCTCCTTGGGCTGATTGTGCAAGTACGGGGAATCCAGGTGCAGGATCATGTGGCTGACAGGCAGGCGCAGATGGAGTGCCCCGGAGGGACAATCCAGCACGCATACGTTGCAGTGCCAGCATTCATCAGGATAGCGCACGACCGGAAATTCTCCCTTGGCAGGCTTGCGCCCATAAACTTCCAGAGGGCAAATATCCGCGCATGTGCCGCACTTCACGCATTTTTCGGGGTCGATAATCGGAGGCATGAATTTTCTCCTTGGCATATATTGTATTGAAGGCTGCGTTTTTGACCGAACAACTCAATCCGATTACTTTTCTGCTTTCACGGCGGCCAGCATTTTGGCGTAATGGGCCTGCATGGCGTCGGTCCACAGTCCCTTTTCCCTGTAATAGCGCACCACGCCTTCATGATACGGAGGCATGAGTTCAGTGGCCTCCCCCCAATCCGACGTAATGGGGGAGATGTCTTTCCATTCGTCACGGTTCTCGTCTATGGCCTTGATGATGGCGTACGCCACTTCCGGATCCATGTCGGCTCTGGCATAGAGGGCATTGCGGTACATGATGGCCCGCCCAATGGCGTCACTGTTGTTATAATAGGGAGCCCTGGCGGGAAGCGAGGACATATAGAAGCCCAAAGGAAGATGCTCCATCAGATACGCGGCCTCCTGTTCGGAAGGTTCCACATAGACGTTCTTTCCGGCGGACTGGGCCAGTTCCATCATGAACGGGCCGGAAGCGGGGTTGATCAGCGCATCGGTGCGGCCTTCCAGCATGTCTGTGGACACTTCACGATAATTGATCATGGTCAGCGCAGCCTTGAGATCGTCTTTGATCAGGCCCGTACTGCCCAGCACGACAAGAGAAAGACGTTCCCACATCGGATTGCCGGGATTGCGGAGCACCACGACCTTACCTTTGAGATCGGCATACGTGGCTATGTTCTTGCCGGGAATGGTGAACACTCCGTACAGATTGCGCCCCCCGGTGACAAGCGTGCGCAGGAAGGGCTTCGCACCCAGTTTCACGCCGTCGCCCATCCCCTGGATCAACTCAATGGTGTCGGGCGAGGAATGGACGGCCATGTCCACCTGCCCCTTTTCCATACGCGGCAGCCAGCTGGCCGGGCCGCCAATGGGCTGCACGATAACGCGTTCAATGGGAGTATGATCTTCAATGGTTTTACCCATGGCCGAGACAATCATGTGAACCACATTGCCCGAAGTGGGAACAGAAATGACGAGCCGCTTGGGCCAATTTACCTCACTGGCGGAAGATATTCCGGGCAGGGCGAAGGCCGCGCAGGCAAGGAGTGCGAATGAGGC
>JAEXGX010000442.1 GCA_023450535.1 Pseudomonadota bacterium
GCCCAGCTTTCCGGCGGCATGAAGCAACGGGTAAGCATCGCCCGCGCCTATGCCAATGACCCCGCCATCCTGCTCATGGACGAACCGTTTGGCGCACTGGACGCGCAGACCCGCTATGCCATGGAACAGGAACTCCGGACCATATGGGAAAAGGAACGGCGCACCGTTCTCTTTGTCACCAACAACATTGAGGAAGCCATCTACCTCGGCGACCGCGTGGTGGTTATGTCCGCCCTGCCCGGCAGGGTAAAGACCGAATACGCCATCGACATCCCCGCACCCCGCAATTATACGGACCCGGCCTTCCTCGCCCTGCGCAAGAAGGTGTCCGACGACACGGAACTGGTGTTGTGAAGGCCGTGTTAACGTCCCCCACGACCAACGTCACCCCGTCTCGCGCTGCTCCGCAGGATACAGAAATACGTCAGGAGGCCGCCATGCGCTTCGGCAACAGGGAAGAATATGCACACGGCAGGGAAGTAAAGGTATCGGTGAACAAGCTCACCAAATGCTACGATGACCTGCTGGTGCTCAACGACATCAACTTTGACATCTACAAGGGCGAGATGCTGTGCATCGTCGGCCCCACCGGCTGCGGCAAAACAACCTTTCTCAACTGTCTTTCCCGTTTCATCCCGATCACGGAAGGCTCCATCATGGTAGACGGTGCGCCCGCCGACCCAAGGGTCCACAACATCGCCTTCGTATTTCAGGAAGTTTCGGCCATCCCCTGGCTGACCGTAGAAGACAACATCCGTTTCGGCCTGCGCATCAAGCGCATGCCCGAAGAAGAAATCGAGAAGCGCGTCGAGCGCATGCTGGATATCGTGGGCCTGCGCAAATACCGCTCCTATTTTCCCCAGCAGCTTTCGGCCAGTATGGAACAGCGGGTGGTCATCGCCCGCAATTTCGCCATCAACCCGGATCTGTTGCTCATGGACGAGCCTTACGGTCAACTTGACGTCAAGCTGCGTTACTACCTTGAGGACGAACTCATGCGCATCTGGAAGGAACTGGGCAGCACGGTGGCCTTCATCACCCACAACATCGAGGAAGCCGTATACCTGGCAGAACGCATCCTCATCCTTTCCCCCAAGCCCTGCACCATACGCGAAGAGGTTATTGTCGATCTGCCGCGTCCCCGGCGCTACGACGACCCGGAATTTGTCAAGATACGCGATTACGTCACCGAACGCATCAAATGGTGGTAGCCCGGCGGCCGTGAAAAACGAGAACGTTCTTTGCTTTTTTCTGAGACAACCTTGACAGTCTTATATAAGATATAATACATAACACACCACTCCACCGCTCAGTTCCCGGAGCGGCGATCTAAGCGCCTTGAACAACTCTGTAACCAAGGAGTTTATGATGAACATGGTGTCACGCATTCTCATGGCCCTGGGGCTGTCGGGCCTTCTGGCCGTGCCCGCAGTCGCAGCCGACTACCCGGACAAGCCCGTCAACATGGTCATGGCCTTCTCGGCGGGCGGTTCCAGCGACGTGCAGGCCCGCATCATGCAAAAGTACTGGAACAAGTACGCCAGCCAACCCTGGGTTTTCATCTACAAGCCCGGCGCGGGCGGCATCATCGGTTTTACGGAAATCGCGCGTGCCAAAAAGGACGGTTACACCATAGGCGGCCTGAATATGCCGCATATCGTGCTCCAGAAGTTAGCCCAGAACGCCCAGTTCGATCCGGAAACAAGCTACAGCTATATCTGTCAGGTGGTTAACGATCCCCAGTGCGTAGCTGTACTCAAATCCAGCCAGTTCAAGACACTGAAGGAGCTTCTGGACTACGCAAAAGCCAATCCCGGCAAGGTGACCGTGGGCATGAGCGGCCCGCTCTCCGGCCATCACCTCATGTTTCTCGATTTCCAGAAGAAGTTCCCGGATATCAAGCTTGCCCCGGTGTTCTACAAGGGCGCGGCGGAGCAGAACGCGGCTCTGCTGGGCGGCGAAGTGCAGATGATGTTCGGCAACCTCAATGACGTCATGCGCTCCATCGACGAGTTTACTATCCTTGGTCTGGCGGCTGAAAAGCGCAACGATTTCCTGCCCGACGTCCCGACCATGAGGGAACAGGGATACGACATGGTTTCCGATATCCGCCGCTGCTTCGCCGCTCCTGCTGGCACGGGAGAGGCGGAAATGACCTACCTGCGTGATATCTTCCGCAAGATCTGCCAGGACCCCGACTACATAGCGGACATGAAGAAGGCCGGGCAGCCGGAAGAATACATGGATGGCCCCGAATTCGCGGCCTATGTCAAGTCTCAGTATGCCAACGCCGCAGAAGCTCTGAGCGGCGCGGGGCTGCTCAAGAAGTAACGTTACACTCCGCCGGGGGGCTTCCGCCTCCCGGCGAACGCGAAACTCGCGCATTCCCGCAAAGGTTCAATTATGAGTGAATTTCTTTTGCCCGCCATTCTCAATCTGTTTGATCCGCTGAATATCTTTCTGATGATCGCGGGGCTGGCCGGAGGCATCATCGTGGGCGCCCTGCCCGGTCTCACCGCCACAATGGGTGTGGCGCTTATGGTGCCTGTCACCTTCGCCATGAACCCCGTCAACGGCCTGATCATGCTGGGCGCCATCTACGTTGGGGCCATTTACGGCGGCGCGAACTCGGCCATTCTGATCTGCACGCCGGGCACGCCCTCCTCCGTGGCCACCACCTTTGACGGCTGGCCCCTGTGCCAGGCCGGGCGCGCGGACGAGGCGCTGTATACTTCCCTGCTTTCCTCCTCTTTCGGAGGAATTGTCGGCTCCTTTTTTCTGCTTTTTCTCGCCGCTTCTCTGGCCCGCTTTGCCCTCAAGTTCGGAGGCTCCGAAAACTTCTGGCTCTGTCTGTTCGGCCTGTCCACCATCGCGGTGATGAGCGCGGACAACATGGGCAAGGGCCTTGTTTCCGGAGCGGTGGGCATGCTGGTGTCCACCGTGGGCATCGATCCCAACGCCGGAGTTACCCGGTTCACTTTCGGCATTTATGATCTTGTCCAGGGGGTGGCCGTCATCCCCTGCATGATCGGCCTGTTCTCCTTCTCGCAGGTACTTTTTCTCATTGGTTCCCAGCGCCAGTATATCGCCGAATATCACCCCCGCAAGGGCATGTTCGGGCAAATTGCCCGCTTTCTCGCCACAAAATGCAAGACGGTGCTCGTCCGTTCCTCCATTATCGGCACACTGGTAGGCATGCTGCCCGGGGCGGGCGGAGAAATCGCCTCCATCATCTGTTACAACGAATCCAAGCGCTGGGACAAGGAGCCTTCCCGCTACGGCAAGGGCTGCATTGAAGGTGTCGCCTCTTCGGAAAGCGCGAATAACGCGGTTATCGGCGGTTCGCTCATTCCCATGCTGACTCTCGGCATTCCCGGCAGTGCCGTGGCTGCGGTTATCCTGGGTGCACTGCTGGCCCACGGCATCCAGCCGGGCTTCAAGATCTTCACTGCCACCGGAGAGCTGGCCTACACCTTCATTGCCTCCCAGTTTGCGGTGAACCTGCTCATGATCCCCGTGGGCTATGTATTATGCAAGTGCATGGCGCGTCTGCTCAACCTCGAACTGACCATCGTGGCCATTGCCATTGTCGTGCTCGCCTATATCGGGGCGTACGCCATCAGTAATAGCGTGATGGATATCTGGATGGTGATCATCTTCGGCTTTGTGGGCTTCTTCGGCGGCAAGGTGGGATGGGATACAGGCGCCATGGCGCTCGGCGTCATTCTCGGCCCCATGATCGAGGACAATCTCGGTTCCTGTGTACAGCTCGCACTGGCCACCGACGGGGGTCTCACGGCCGTGATGTTCGGCGGCATGATCAACAAGATCCTGATCCTCGCCCTCATTCTCTCATTGCTCACCCCCTTCTTCCTGACCTGGAAAAAACGCCGCGCCGATACCCGCGCCGCCAAGGAGGCCGAACATGCGTAAAAGCTCTTCCGATATCTGGGCGGGGCTGGGCTTTCTGGCTGTCTCCCTTGCCTTTGGCGTGCAGTATGACGGACTGACCGGCGTCAGCCGGGTCTTCCCCGAAACGCTGATTTCCTTCATCGCCCTGGGCGGAATATGGTTTGTAGCCAAGGGCCTGTGGCGCAGGCGCGCCGAACGCAGAGAGAGCTCTGGCGCCGAAGGCGAGGTCACAGCGTGGCGGCGCGTGGCCGCCATTACCGGATTCGCGCTGTGCTATGCCGTGGCCATCACCACAGTGGGATTTTTTGTCTCTACCGGAGCCTTTCTGTTCCTCTCCTTCTTTTTCCTGGACGTAAGCGAGCGGGATTTCGGCACCAAGGTCTTTCACGGGTTGCTCTTTTCCGTAGTGTTCTCGCTGCTGATCTGGGGAGGATTCGTCAAACTGCTCAACGTTCCTACTCCCGAAGGGATCCTGTTCTAAAGCATTTTGCTATTGAGAATACCTGCCAGCCAGACCCCATGTTCTGACTCACAGGTTTTACACCTCCGCCGGAGCTTAACGCCGCAAGTGAATTGCGGCTACTCCGGCTTCGCGGCGAAGTCTCGTTCCGCTTGACTTCGGGAGCAATTTCAAAATGAAATTGCTCCAACGGAACGGAGAGAATAAACGTTGCCCTGCATCCGGGGGCGTTGAAGCTCCCCCCTGAACATGGAGGACAGGTCAGACCCGGCACACCGGCGGGGCGTAGCATGAGTTTGACAGTCTTATATAAGACATCTTATACAATATAATCATGTGTCGGCCCCGATTCCGGCACAAAACCAGGAGGCAAGTATGGCCATACAGTTCGTGGTGCATGAGGACGGCGACAGTGTCGGCGTCGTCACCGTGGAAGGCGTGAAAGCCGGTCAGGAATTGACCGGCTGGGTCATGAAGGAAGATACGCTGCTCAATTTCAAAGCCTTGGACGATATTCCCATCGGCCACAAGGTCGCACTGGCGGATCTTGAGCCCGGCGACACGGTGATCAAATACGGCGTCGATATCGGCAAGGTGGTGGCTCCGATCAAAAAGGGCGAGCATCTCCACGTTCACAATGTCAAGACCAAAAGGTGGTAGTCGTCATGGATCTGTCCAAGCAGAAAATTATGGGATACCGGCGTGAGAATGGACGCGTCGGGGTACGCAACCACGTTATTCTCCTGCCCCTCGACGACCTTTCCAACGCGGCCTGCCTCGCGGTGGAAAACCATGTAAAGGGTACCCTTGCACTGCCTCACCATTACGGCCGCCTCCAGTTCGGGGCCGACCTTGAACTTCACTTCCGCACTCTGATCGGCATCGGCAGTAACCCCAACGTGGCCGCAGTGGTCGTTATCGGTATCGAACCCGAATGGACCAAGGTGATCACTGACGGTATCACCAAAACCGGCAAGCCTGTGTTCGGTTTCTCTATCGAGCAGAACGGCGACATCAACACCGTGGCCGCAGCCTCCCGCAAAGCCAAGGAACTGGTACAGTGGGCCACAGGCCTCCAGCGCGAAGAATGCATGGTCAAGGAATTGATGGTGTCCTGCAAGTGCGGCGAATCCGACACGACCTCCGGCATCGCGGCCAACCCCACTGTGGGCAATGCCTTCGACAAGCTGTACGGGAACGGCAATACCCTGCTGTTCGGAGAAACTTCGGAAATCACCGGAGGCGAGCATCTGGTCGCCGAGCGCTGCCGCACGCCTGAAATCCGCGAACAGTTCATGAAGATGTGGAACGACTACAACGATTTCATCATCGCCAACAAGACCAATGATCTGTCCGATTCCCAACCTACCAAGGGCAACATTCTCGGCGGTCTGACCACCATTGAGGAAAAGGCGCTGGGCAATATCCAGAAAATCGGGAAGAAGTGCATGGTGGACGGCTGCCTGATCCCGGCCGAAGCTCCCAGCGGACCCGGCCTGTGGTTCATGGATTCCTCCTCCGCCGCCGCCGAAATGGTGACCCTGGTTTCCGCTGCGGGCGCCGTGGTGCACTTCTTCCCCACCGGACAGGGCAACGTCATCGGCAACCCCATCCTGCCGGTAATCAAGATCTCCGCCAACCCCCGCACCGTGCGCACCATGAGTGAACACATCGACGTGGACGTGACGGCTCTCTTGCGCCGGGAAATGACCATGGATGAAGCGGGCGACAAGCTGCTTGACATGATGGTGCAGACGGCCAACGGCCGCAACACCAGCGCCGAAGTGCTCGGTCACCGTGAAATCGTCATGACCAAACTGTACCGCAGCGCGTAAGGCGTGCGGCCACGCCCGGTTCTCTCCCGTCCGGGCGAAAAAAGGCGGAATCCCCTTTTCGGGGATTCCGCCGGGTACCGCATCTTAACGCAGTTCGATCTGATAGTGATGGCGTTTCGTGACAATTCGACTACGCCGGAACTCCACCACCTTGTCCTGCACGTCAAAAGCCCTGCGCTGCACTTCAAGCAGAGGCTCATCCACATCCACACGCAGGAGTTTCTGATCCGAGGCGTCCGGACGGACGGCTTCCAGCGTCTCTGTGGCGCGCACGACAAATAAGCCGAATTTCTGATGGTAATGCTCGTACAGCGTATTGGGCAGAAGTTTGAGATCCAGGCTGAAGCGCGGAAAACGGAATGCCGGCAGTACAATCTGTTCGTTGATGACCGGCTGATCGTCCAGCACACGAATACGGAGAATGCGGATGACCTCTCCGCCGGGCTCGATGTTCAGTGCCGCCGCCTCGTCCTCCCCCGCCGTGTCGTTACGGATGTCACAGGTACGGGACAAAGGGTACACGCGTCTGCCCGCCGCGTCATACAGCATGAAAAAGGGAAACAAGGTGCTGTCGGCATCCAGAACAGCCACCGCTGTCCCTTTACCCTGGTAACGTACCAGACGCTTTTCCAGCGTCAGCTCGTTCAGCGCCTTGCGTAGCGTACCCTGACTGACGCCGTACTCCGCAGCCAGCGCCATTTCACTGGGCAAAAAACTTCCGGGACTCCATTCGCCCGCCACGATACGGCTGAGTATGGAAGCCTTTATCTGGGCGTACAGCGGTGTGAAGGTCAGTTTGGATGCAGCGAACATGTTTCCCCCTGTGCTAGGGTCGGAGTTTTCGGAGTTTAGCGACTATAGCGCAGTAATTTTCATTGTCAAGCGTTATATTTGTTCCTTTACTACACTGTCTCATATTCAATTTTATCCTTACAGGAGTCTGTATGGAATCCATAGTTATTACTGAATTCATGGATACAGATGCCATTGATGCACTCTCTGCGCATTTCAATGTTGTCTATGACAAAACGCTTGTCAATCAGCAAGGCAAGCTTCATGAACTTGTAGCGGATTGCGACGCAATTATTGTACGCAACAAAACCCAGGTTCGCGGCATGTTGCTGGACGCCGCCAAAAACTTGCGGATTGTCGGCAGACTTGGCGTCGGGCTGGACAATATTGATCTGGAGGAATGCCGGAAAAGAAACATTTCCGTTATTCCCGCAACCGGAGCGAACAATATCTCCGTGGCGGAATACGTTATGGCTGGTCTGCTCATGCTTGCGCGCGGGTGTTATCTGAACGGCGCCGCAGTCGCCGCAGGCGAGTGGCCGCGCGAACACATGGTGGGCGGAGAAATTTTCAACAAGACGCTGGGTCTGCTCGGTTTCGGCGGCATTGCCCGTGATGTGGCCCGGCGCGCCAGAGCCTGCGGCATGAAGGTTATCGCCCACGATCCCCTTATGCCTGACAATTCCCCCGTATGGAAGGAACACGGCGTCTCGCCTGCGACTCTGGACGCCATGCTGGCCGAAGCCGACGCGATAAGTCTGCATGTGCCGCTGACCGACAATACGCGCAACCTGTTCAATGCGGAGCGCATTGCCGCCATGAAGCCCGGCGCGTTTCTGATCAATACCGCGCGCGGCGGCATCGTGGACGAAGCGGCCCTTGCCGAAGCATTGCACGCGGGCAGAC
>JAEXGX010000454.1 GCA_023450535.1 Pseudomonadota bacterium
ACGAGGAACAGGGCGTCCCCGGCGGGGAAGTGTTTCATGGCAGGCAAGTCAAGGCGTGCGGCAAGGTAGGCGTCACGTGTGCGGGAAGGGCGTGCTACGTAGGAAAAAGTCGCCTTGAGCTCTTCCCGTTGCAGGGGCAGACGCATGGCCGCCCCCGCGTTCACGTCGCGCACCCCCAGATCCCATACTTCATAGCTTGCGCCATCCATGTACCGGGGCGCGGAACTTTTGGCAAAGGAAGATACTTCCGCCATTTCCGGAGCCATGGGAGCACTGTCCATAAGCATATTAGTACTTGCCGAGCGGGCCATGGGGGCGGGCTGTGTGGGGCGGGGTCTGGCGATCCATGCGGCCAGAGCGGGCGGGGTCATGTTCTGGCGCGGGTCTGCCGTGGCGAGTTGAAGTTCGGCACCTTTCCAGTTTTGGCCGCTGCGCTGCCAGATTTCCGCATCCAGCCGAAGCTCTACCACGCCGTCGTCGGGGCGGGCTTCCAGGCGGTACAGCGGCCGCCAGCCTGCATTGGCGCTGTTGTATACGCAATGCACTTCCACCGGGCCGGGAGCGCTTTTATCCAGGGTAAGCACAGCTTCTCTGGCAAAATCTGTCCCGCCCGTTTCTGTCAGGCGTTGCACCAGAAGCTTTTCTCTTTCTTTCAGTGCTTGCAGCCTGGCCGTGCGAGCCTCGCCTCCGTCGTCAAACGCGGCGAGTCTGCGGGCCATGAGTTCGGCCAGTGCCGGAAGTTCTGTGGGGCTGGAGAGCGTGACCGGAGGCTGGCGCCAGAAGTTGCGATACGCTTCCGCATCTTCCCCGATGAGTTCCAGCGCGCGGATGCGCTCGCGTACATCTTCAAGTTCCCGTTTCAGAGAAAGTTCCGGTTCCATGTCCGGCGCGAGAGCATCACGGAAACTGAGAGAACTGACAGTGTAGTTGCCCGCCGTGACATCTATGCTCTGGGTGTCTGCGTCTGCGGGCAGAAGAAAGCGCAGGGTTCGGCCGTCCTGCTCCGGTTTGAGGGAAAATTCTTCATGAATGAGCGCTCCGCCGGGATGCAGCAGAACGGAAGAAGGAGCGGCGAAAGCGGGAGTAGCGGCAAGGCCGGTACAGCACGCAAGGGTTAGGGCGGCGCTTCGCGCAGCGGTTTTTATGGTTTGCATGAGTAGTACCTCAAAGATTGCTGTGGTGAAAATGAGCGTTTTTCGTCAGTTTTACTTTTTGTTGAGCATACTCTGCCGCCGTCTCTGCCGCCGCTCTTCCACGAGGAAGCGCCCGGTGACGGAAGCGGGGTCGGCCATAATCGCCTCGGGCGTGCCTGACGAGACGATGTATCCGCCGCTGTCGCCTCCGCCGGGGCCAAGGTCAACCACGTAGTCGGATGCGAGAATAATGTCGGTATTGTGTTCAATAACCACCACGGTCGCCCCCTTGTCCACCAGATGGTGCAGCACGGTAATCAGCTTGCCCACTTCGTGCATGTGCAGCCCGGTGGTGGGTTCGTCCAGAATGTACAGCGTGCCCGGCAGGGAGCGCTTGCCCAGTTCGCGGGAGATCTTGATCCGTTGAGCTTCCCCGCCGGAAAGCGTGGTGGCAGGCTGGCCCAGGCGGATATAATCCAGGCCCACGTCTTCCAGCACGGCCAAGCGGCGCTCCAGTGCGGGATAGCTGGAAAAGAACTGCCGGGCGTCGCGCACAGGCAGGTCGAGCACCTCGGCAATATTCAGATCCTTGTAGCGCACTTCCAGCGTTTCCCGGTTGAAGCGGCGGCCCTTGCACACATCGCAGGTTACAAAGATATCCGGCAGAAAGTGCATTTCCACCCGGATTTGTCCGTCGCCGCTGCATGTTTCGCAACGTCCTCCCGCGACGTTGAAGCTGAAACGGCTGGGTGTGTAACCGCGCTTCCTGGCGTCCGGGGTCATGGCGAAAATCTTGCGGATTTCGTCGAAGAGTTTGGTATAGGTGGCCGGGTTGGAGCGCGGAGTGCGCCCGATGGGGCTCTGATCAATGGCTACCACGCGCTCGATCTTGTCCAGATTGTCGATGCCCTTCAGCGTGCCGGGCTGATCCACCTTGATGCCGCAGTGCATGGCCACATGCTTGTACAGGGTGTCCACTACCAGAGAGCTCTTGCCCGAACCGGAAACGCCGGTTACGCAGGTCAGCAGGCCCATGGGAATGGGACAGTCGACATTTTTGAGGTTGTTGGTGGTCACACCGCGCAGGGTGAGGTATTCCTTTGCTTCACGCCGTTCATCCGGCATGGGCGGCATGAGGTCGCCGCGCAGGTATTTTGCGGTAAGGCTGTCGGCGTTGTTGAACAGTTCTTCCACAGTTCCGGCGAAAACAAGCTCCCCGCCCTGTGAACCGGAGCCGGGACCGAGTTCCAGCACAGTATCGGCTTCGCGGATGGTGGCTTCGTCATGTTCCACTACGAGCACGGTGTTGCCCCGCGTCTGGAGACTGCGCAGGGTACTGATCAGGCGTTCATTGTCGCGCGGGTGCAGGCCGATGGACGGCTCGTCCAGCACATAGGTCACGCCCACCAGGCCGGAACCAAGCTGCGAGGCCAGACGGATGCGCTGAGCTTCACCGCCGGACAGGGTGAGCATGGCCCGGCCCAGAGTGAGATAGTCCAGGCCGACGTTGATCAGAAAGTGGAGGCGGTGGGTCAGTTCCTTGAGCAGAGGCTCGGCCACCACGGCATGGCGTCCGGTAAAGGTGCGTTCGCTGATCCAGGTCAGGGCCCGGTCGATGGACAGATTGCAGAACTCCTGAATGTTCATGCCGTCCACGCGCACGTGCAGGGCCTCGGGCCGCAGGCGCGCGCCGTGACAGGAGGGGCAGTCCACCGCATAGCTGTAGCGGGAGAGTATTTCCCCCCAGGCTTCACTGTTCTGCATGCGCCGTTCCAGCAGATACATGATGCCCGGCCAGTGCTCCGTGGAAACGTCGTATTCCTGATTGAAGCGGTTTTCCCGTATGGTTTCGTTGTTCAGCGAGGTGCCGCCGAGAAAGTTGCGGCGCAGGCTGCCATTACGGTTGATGCCGCCCGGCTCGCCGTGGAAAAGCGCCTTGAAGGCGTTTTCCGAAAAGTCTTTCAGCGGAGTGTCCAGCGTGAACTTGTGGCGCTTGCCCAGGGCGATCAGGGGCTTTTCCAGCTTGGCCATGGTTGTGGGCTGGGAGAGCGGGGCAATGACGCCCTGACGCAGGGAAAGATTCTGATCCGGTGCGATGAGTTGAGGATCAAAGGTCGCCACGGTGCCAATGCCCGAACATTGTGGGCAGGCGCCCTGCGGTCCGTTGAAGGAGAACAGTTGCGGGGAGGGCGCAGGCATGCTGTGATGGCATTTGGGGCAGGCGGAATCCGTGGAGTGGATGACGTCCGGCTTGTCAGGGACACTGACGATGATCCGCCCTTCGCCCCAGCGCAGAGCCAGTTCCACGGAGTCGGCCAGACGGGTGCGCATGTCGTCACGGATCACCAGACGGTCCACCACCAGGTCGATGGTGTGCTTCTTGTTCTTGTCCAGCGGAGGCACTTCCTCAATATTCAGAATGCGCGCCTCTTCGCCTTGCGTCGCCACGCGCACGCGCACAAAACCTTCGGCCTGAAGCTTCTTGAAGCGATCGGCGTGGGTGCCTTTTTGCAGCTCTACCAGCGGAGCCATGATAATGACCTTTTCGCCTTCGGGCAGGGCCATGATATCCGCGATGATTTCGTCCGCCGCGCGCGCCTCGATGGGCGTGCCGCATTCAATGCAATACGTCTTGCCGAGCCGGGCGAAAAACACGCGCAGAAAGTCGTAGATCTCCGTCACCGTGCCCACGGTGGAACGGGGGTTGCGGCCCGTGGTCTGCTGTTCCAGAGAAATAGCCGGAGAAAGCCCTTCAATCTTGTCCACCAGAGGCTTGTCCATTT
>JAEXGX010000051.1 GCA_023450535.1 Pseudomonadota bacterium
TTGTAGCGCATTTCAAAGCTTAAATGCCCTGGATTTTCTGGGGGGGCATGATGCCCCCTCATTTGGGCCGCGCCGTCTTTGAGCACAAAGCAGGAGGCGCGCGGTTGGCTGGGGCTGGTTCAAAGACGGCGCGGCCCCGATGGGGGTGCAGGGCGTACTACGCCCTGCCGGGGGCTTGGGGCAGAGCCCCCATGTTCTCTCCCGCCGCATCCCGAAGAGCAACGAGTTTTTCCGCGATCACCGGCCCGGCCTGGCCGAAATTCCACACCGATTCCGCCCGCAGAGCGCGCAACCGGGGCAGGAATGCGGGGTCTTCCGTCACTTCCCGCACGATATCCGGCAGACGGGGCAAATCCTCAAGCGTGATCCGGCGACCCACAATGTCCAGCACTTTCAATTCCCATGCAGGCCAGGGCAGGTCATTGCCTTCCAGACCGCGCAAATCCGGCTCAAAGGCCAGCGTCAGCACCGGGCGTTCCAGCAGAAAGGCGAAGTCGAACACAATACCCGAAAGATCGGAAACCAGAACATCCGCACCGTTCATCACCGCCAGCCCGTCCGGTGCGGCGTCCCAGCTTACGTTGGGGAAGGCGGCAAGCCCTTCTGCCAGCTCCCGGAGCAATTCGGGTTCGGCAATGCGGCTCTGGGGGTGAGGCCGGATCACAAGCTCGTATCCGGAACGGGCCAAAGGCTCCAGCAGTTTGAGGCCGTAGAGCGCCAGCAGTCCGTTTCTGCCCCAGGTGGGCGCAACCAGCACACGCGTTTTTCCACTGCGTTCAGAACCAATGGCTCCCGTTTTCCGCAACTCTTCCAGCCGGGCCGCCATGACATCCAGATACGGACAGCCGCATTCGGGCAAGTCTTTGGCCCTTGTTCCACGCAGTTCCTCCAGCGCGCGGATAGAGCGCACCTGATGCGGGCCGCTGCACAGAACACTGTCAAAGTAATCGAAGGAATACAGTTTGTAGATGGCCATATCGGTGACGGAGTGCACAATATGCGTATAGTGCCTTACTCCCGGCGAGCGGCGGATCTGGAGCACGTCCAGCCCCGGTGTGGTAAGCGCGCAAACGTCGGCTTCCAGCATATTAAGGGCAGAATAGGCCTTGTTGCCCGTGCCGATGAAGCGGGTTGTCACGCCGGGCAGATCACAGGCCAGACCGGGATCGCCTTCATCCGAACTCAGATAGGTGCAGCGTTCCCCGCGCGCGCTCAAAGCTTCCATCACCGGGCGAAAACTGTTCCAGTAGCTCCGGCCCTCGGACCAGAACACGATGCCCTCTCTTTCCCGGTGCTTTGTCCGGCCGATAAGAGAGTAGAAAAAGCCCGTGCCCTTGTAATAGATGCCCTTGAGCAGAAAAAAAAGCGTGGCCACAATCCCCACCAGGGCGGAAACCAACATGCTGCCCGTGCCCGGATCCAGATAGGCAAAGGCAGGAGAGGCGAAGGCCAGCGTCAGAATCAGCGCAGGGACCAGCGCAGCATAAAGGCAGTGAAGCCGCATTATTTCACCCTCTCCCAATTTTCACGTTTAAACATGGTTCCCGTTACCTTGTACAACTCATTCACATGATATCCGGAATCTGAATCCGGTCCCTTCTGCCACGCTCCTACCGCGTGCCAGCGTACACGGTGAGGGTTGGCCCATGGCTCGGGGCCGGCCCAGTCCGCTCCGGCGAGTTCTTTTTCAATCAGCAAGCGCAAGTCGGCGGAAGTCATGGGGCTGGAATTTTCCAGCATAGCTCCGCGCGAATTTTTGTTTTTTACCAGCAGGAGAGAGTGCGCACGACCGGGATATTCTCCGTCGAATATCTTGCCAAGGCTCGCGCTGTCATGCTCGTCATGGTCGGAAGCAATGATAATCTGCGTATTGTCGTACACGCCTTCGGCCTTCATCCAGTCAAACCAGCGCGTCAAAGCGCGAATGCCGCAGACTTCGCTGATATAATGCTCGGGAATGATGCCGTCCACCTTCTGGGTAGAGCCAGGAGTGGCCGGATAGGGGTCATCGGAGGTCGGCATGCAGGTGTCCGCATCCATGCGCCAGGGGTTGTGCGTCAATTCGTTGAGAAGGAACTTGTAGACATTCCCTTCGGGCTTTGTGCCGGACCACTGCGGCAGACCGTCCAACATGGCGTAACTGTCCACGGCCATATCCAGCACATACACGGTGTGCATCCACTTGCCCTTGCGGTAAATGTGCTTGCGCAAACTCCAAGGGGCAATATTGAACGTTCCCACAGCAGCGGGGAACAGACCGGGCAGCCCCGCTCCGCGCGCGGAAATACCGTGTTCCTGTTCCCAACGGTTGCGGTAGGCAGGACTGAGCTTGTTCAGGGCAAGCACGGAAGACTGAACATATTTCCGAAGCATGTCCGGCCTCAGCCAGTTGTGGTCGACAATGCTTACGGCAAAGCCCTGCGCCGCAAGGCTGTCAAAGAACCCGGCATAGGACTTGTGAACCCGCTCAATCAGGGCTTCGCTTTTCCCTTCGGCGGCATCGTTCCGCTCCGGGGTGAGTTCCTCGCCCGAAACCATGGCGGGCAGGCTGAATGAAGTGCCGTTGCCCACGGCCAGAGTATCGGGGTACCAGACAAAGCCGTCGAGCTGCTCCCGCAGTTCCGGGTGCTCCTGTACCATGCGGCCCAGGTGATCCCCGGCGAACATGTCCATCATGATGACGACGATGTTCGTTCCGTTCCGGCTCAGGCCGAACAGCTCCCCGTTATAGGCGGGCAGTTCGGTCTCTCCCGTATTACGATCCATCTGGGGGACGGATGCCGTGCCCAACGTGAAC
>JAEXGX010000072.1 GCA_023450535.1 Pseudomonadota bacterium
CTCCTGAAGCACGGTATACATCAATACGCAAATCAGCGTCCTTGATATCGATGGATATTTCATCCCCGGCATCGGGCAGCAGATCCACAGAAGC
Organism: Pseudomonadota bacterium; assembly: GCA_023450535.1. Taxonomy (GTDB): domain Bacteria; phylum Desulfobacterota; class Desulfovibrionia; order Desulfovibrionales; family Desulfovibrionaceae; genus Mailhella. Next base: position 95 of record JAEXGX010000072.1, read on the forward strand.
AAACGACGTATGACGGCGGCCTGAAGAGTCGAAAGGAGAAATACGGATCAATCTGTGAATGCCTTTTTCCCCTTGCAGCAGGCCGTAGGCGTTCTCCCCCTCAATGCGCATGGTCACGCTCTTGATGCCAGCCTCTTCCCCTGGCAGGCTATCCAGCACGGAGGCTTTGAAGCCCTGCTCGTCCGCCCAGCGCAGGTACATGCGTTCCAGCATTTCAGCCCAGTCCTGAGCTTCCGTGCCGCCCGCTCCGGGATGGATTTCCAGGATCGCATTCATGCGATCAGCTTCACCGGAAAGCAGAATCATCATTTCCGTTGAGGTAAGCAATTCTTCCAGTTTGTCGGCCTGTTCCGTCAGAGCGGCGAGAGCTTCTCCATTCTCGCTTTCCGCACTCTCTCCGGCCAATTCCAGCCAGTCGAGCATGTCTGCGTAAGCGGACTTCAGGGCGCGGTAACGCGCCACTTCATTTTCCAGATGGCTCTTTTCCTTCAGTACCGGAGTCAGTGCCTCCTGATCATTCCAGGCATCGGGCCGGGAGATAATCTTTTCTATCTCCGCAAGGCGCGCCTCCCGCGAGGGCAGGTCAAAGACGCCCCCAAAGCGAATTGAACTGTTCTGAAAGCGCTGTGCAGCGGGGACGCAATTCCGCCAATTGCAACATGTCGATATCCTTTACGCAAACGGGTTTATCGCCCGGTTTGTGACTGCGCCGCCCGGAAAAACCCGGCGCGGCAGAAAACAGTTTAGGCGTGTTGACACAAAACAGAAAACATTTGCTTTTTCGGGGCCCATCTCTGCTCTCTTTATCTGTACGAAGCTTCGCTTCTGCGGTTAAAGGTGCCCTGTGCCCCGTCAGGGGAAATAATTCCCCCCGCTCTCCTTCAATATATTGGAACTATCCGAAACAGTATCAACTCGCCTAAGAAAATTTTGATGAAACCCGAAGCCTTCACATCGTTCAGTGCTGTTTCACCCGTGCGGAAAATGATACTAGAAGAAGCATTGCCAAGGCAAGCGCAGGCAGCCACGGATGCAGGCGGAAATACATACTGCGTTCCGTCTCCGGCCAGACCTTTCCCGTCAGCCAGGCGTTTTCAAACAGGCCCGCGCCGGACTCCGGGTCCACTCCGCCCAAGGTCCACAGGCGCCCGGCAGGGTCGGCAAAGGCCGTCAATCCGGTATTCGTGCCGCGCGCCAGCCAGCGCTGCTGTTCCACCGCCCGCATAATCGAGAGATACAGATGCTGCGCCGGAGCAGAACTTTTACCATACCATCCGTCGTTGCTGATGTTAAGCAGCACATCCGCGCCCGCCGCCACATGAGCGCGTGCGATTTCCGGGAAAATGGCCTCATAGCAAATCAACATGCCCAGGTTGATGCTTTCCCCTTTCCCGTTCCGCACGGCCAGAGGCGGGTTTTCTTCCCCGGGGGAAAAGCCGCCCACCCCTTGGAGCAAGGGCTCAAACAGCGGCAAATTGAGAAGCGGGGGAATATATTCCCCGAACGGTACCAGGTGACGCTTGTCGTAATATCCGGCAGGCACACCGAAAGAATCAAGCAGGAAAGCCCGGTTACGCAGGGCGGCATCCGCAGGGGGTTCCTCTCTCCTGCTCACTCTCTCTTTCATTCCGTTGTCCGAAACGTCCGTTGCCCTCTCGCGGGCGGGACCGCCGAAAAGCAACCACACGGAATGCTCGCGGGCGAACTCGCGCAATCGCGCGGGCAGTTCCCCGCCAAGCTGAAAGTAAAACGGCATGGCGGTTTCCGGCCAGACCACGAGATCAGGCCGCTCTGCGTCGTCCCGGGGTGCAAGCGCCATGCGGCTCAAGCCGAGAAACTTGTCTACCGTACTTTCCTGAAAAGACGGAACCCACTTGATATCCTGCGGCACATTGCCCTGAATAAGCGCAACCGTCAGGCCGCCGGACTCTCCCGGCACGGCTTCGCCCCTTGTCGTGTCAGCCTGGATACCGGCCTGGACATCGGTATGGATACCGGCCAGAGGTTCTCGAAGCGGCAGACTTTCCAGTCTCCACGCGCCGAAGCCCGCAACGAACGCCGCAAACAGAATCAGTACCCCGGCGGAAACGGCATATTCCCGGCCACGTCCGGCCCCGCGCCATTCCCCTTTGAGTGTACCGTGCACGATATCCGCAGCCAGGCAGGCCATTCCCGCAAACAGGCCGGACAGGCCGTAATCTCCGATGACAGAGGCACCCTGTATCAACAGGGGCCAGCGAGCCTGTGCCGCGCCCAACGTGAGCCAGGGAAAGCCGGTGGCGAACCAGCCACGCGTCCATTCCAGCAGATACCAGAGCAGCCCGGCCGCCAGCGCGCGGCGCAACAGGCCAAAGCCCCGCGCACATGAAAGCCGGGACAGGCAGAAACAGAACAATCCGCCCCACAGCCCTACCCATGCGCCGGGTAAAACCGCACAAGGCACGGCCAGAGGCCAGGGGAAGCCCCCGTAATCATGCACCGCCCAACTGATCCAGTACAGCGCGGCAGCGGCCCCGGCGAGCCCGCAGAGCCAGCCCCGGCGAAAGGGATATTCCTCCCGCGCCAGCAGGCTGAGACAGGCAGGATAGGTCAGAGCGACAAACGGAACATGCCATACAGGATTGGCGTTACCGAAAAAAAGCCCCAGAGCGCCAATGAGTATGAGCCAGTGCGCGAAGGACAAACGTATGGTCACTACAACCTCTCCCGGTCAAGCACACGACAACTGACGGCCTCTGCCAGATGCGGCAGTCTAATGGACGGGCAGACCTCAATGTCCGCAATAGTGCGGGCAATGCGCAGAATGCGGGTATAGGCGCGGGCCGACAAGGCCAGACGC
>JAEXGX010000291.1 GCA_023450535.1 Pseudomonadota bacterium
GCTTCATACCCCAATGCGGGAAGGGTGCTCGCCGCCAGAAAGGCCAGGCCGAGGCATCCGGTCAAAATACGATTCATACAACACTCCCTTTTCACGTGAAAGAACTAAGTAAGAGGGTAAAACATCCACTTCCAAAGGCTGCTGATAAAGTCAGCAATCGCGGTGCGGTGGAAGCACAACCCGCGTAATTGCCGGGGTTGCCGACGTATCAGCAGCCCTGAACGATCATTTTTTGGAGGTGACAATATGCGGCGCGCCGAACTGAACCGACGCCCGCTTGTCCACGCTCGGCTTATACGCGGGAATATTGCCGTTGACGTCGGGTATCAGAATGACGTGATTGTCCGGCGGGGTCACGGAAACTTCCACAGGCTTCTTCAACTGCGGCACCCACGCGTAGGGTACGGCATAGGCGCGATACGTGTAGTCGTGCTTGAACGCCTCCACATAGTTGTAGGGATTGACATATTCCCACACAATCTCCAGCTTGGGCGTCACTTCGATAATGCGGCTGGAAGAGCCTTCGCAGATCAGCGTGTTGCCGTTGGGAAGGCGCTGCGCATTGCTGATGAAGGAGCTGAAGAAGAAATCGTCCCCGAACATGCCATTGGGAATCCCGAGCATCCCGGCGGAATACTCCCATACGGGCGTTTTCGTGATGGGGTCGTACTCTACTACACGGCTCCAGCTGTGGTTCATCGTCGGGTAGGTATTGTCTGTACCGCCGTTGTCGAACACCATGATATTGCCCTCGCCGGGCAATCCCCTGGGAATCATGTGCGTATGGTGGATACCCTCCAACGGAACAAGCTGTGCGTCCGCGCCAACAAAGGGAGGTGCCACCTGCCACACGATTTTGCCCGTTTCATGATCAATAATGAACATGTGGGAAGTATTACGGCTGTCGGCGATGATATTGTCAGGGTGGAAGCGCGTATCGCCTGCATCATACCATTTGTTCGGGCCGAGCCAGGAAGCGCAGTTGATGTGGAACCAGTCCACGCCCTGATGCTCCTGAATGCGCACCTTGCCCAGCGCCCTGGTCTGCCCTGCGGCTTCCTCGGTAAACCCGAATTCGTCAAAGTGGTCAGAAGCGTTCCACTTCCACAGGATATTCTCGTCCTTGTCCACAATGACGATCACATCGTCGATGAGTTGCTGCAAGTTGATTTTCGGAGCCTTGACGTTCTCATGGGCCAACACCAGCATTTTGCCGTCCTTGCGGAACGCCGCGTCGACACCAGGCGCATAGTAGCCCGTGGAACTGCCTTCCAACTGAAAGTCATGATGCTGCCGCGAAACCCAGTACGTTCCATCCGCCTCGGCGGGCTGCCCGGGTTCTCCTTTGTCTATTTTTTGCAACTTGTTAAACTTGCGTACGAGATTGCCATCGAAATCCAGCAGTGCCACGGTATTACAGTCCTGAAACCCTGTGCTCAGGCCGGGATACAGGGAAGTCAACAGATAACCGCCGGGATAGACCTTGTTCGGGAAACCCTGGCCACCCTTCTGATCCCATTCATGCACCAGATTGCCGTTACGGTCGATCAGCTTGGCAGAACCACCCTCTCCACCTTCATTGGCAAGAATGACGTAGCTGTTCCAGCACCTGGCCGGATCATAGCGCAGGGTGCCTACGGGATGCACTGAAGGCTTGGCCTGAGCGACGCTGACGCACAGGCCAAGCACACATAGTCCTGCCGCAAATATATCCAATGGCTTCATTAAACATTCCTTTAAGGTTTGCAGTTTGCCCCGGAGTGACGTAAACGCACGGCCGCCCCGAAAACCATGTGTAAATACATAAAGGCAGTAACCACATGCCGCCGGAGGGGCTCCCTCCGGCGGCACAGTCAATGTCGGTTCAAAGTTCAGCACATTCCCTGTGTGCCGCTTATTCAGCGGCGGGCACAACGCGGCCGTACTTCTTGACAGGAGCGGCAGCAGCAGCGGCATCCTGAGGCATCGGGAAGGCATCCTTGGCCAGAGTGGAAGTCCAGTTCGGGAACTTTCCTTCATTTTTCATCTTCTTGCCCTGGAAGCCGGGGAAGTCAGCGGGATAGCGCAGCGCCTTGTGGATGCTGGCACCGCCCTTGCCGTGCATGTTGGTGGCCTTGTAAATCTTGTCCGCATTCACCGGGTTGGCGAGCTCCCACACGATATTCTTGTCGTTGGTCACTTCGATCACATGGCCGTCATTGCTGGTAGTCAGCAGCCAGTTACCGTTGGGCAGCTTCTGCGCGCCGTCCTGATAATGGGAATAGAAGTTGCTGGGGTTAGCCTTCACCGCCATGGGAGTCCACTGCCAGACCACCTTGTTGGCCTTGGGGTCCAGTTCCACGGCGCGGGTATAGTTGTGGGAAGGACGGCGGGCGCCGTTGTCAATGATGGAGAGGTTGCCGTTGGGCAGCCAGTCCGGAGCATGGGGGCCCCACAGAGTCTGGTCGCCGTCATCTGCGTAGCCGGCAGGAGCCTTACCCGCGCCGTAGTTGGCCGGGTTGCCCCAACGGTATACAATGTCGCCGGTCTTACGGTCGATAATGAACACTTCCGCCAAGTTGCGTGAAGTTACCGCGATCTGATCAGTATTGGGGTTGTAGGCCACGCCGTTGAAATGCGTCCAGTCCGGGCCAGCGTAGACGTGCTCAACCTTGGGCGAGCAATACTTGTTGATATCGATCTGGTTCTTACCCTTGCCGATGTGATCCCACACATGCCATTCCCACAGGGTTTTGCCGGTGGCACGATCCACTTCGCGGACAAAGTCGGGCCACACGCCGTCGATGTGGCGCTTACCTTCCTTATAACCTTCCTTGAACAAATAGCGGTTGCTATCCTTGGTGTTCAGCCCCTTGGCCACGGCCTCGTCGTAGCTCTTGAATTCCCATCCGAGCAGCAGATAGTTGCCATTCGGCATAATTTCATAGGTATGATGCGATATTTCCTTGCCGGGAATATACATTTTATATTCCCAGATCTTCTTGCCGCTCCAGTCGAACTCCTCCATGATCCCGGCCGCTCCGCCGAACAGCCAGAGACCGGTTTCGTCCATTTCCGGCAGTTTGGCGTGGCGCGACAAGGTGCCGTCGGCTTTCAATTCACCCCAAAAGCCAGTGTATTCACTCACCCATTTGTTGACGATCTTGCCCTTGTTGTCGATCAGGTAGGTCGTTTTGCTGTTCTGCGGGGTAAGCAGCACATAGCCGTCCGTTACTCCTGCCTCGTTGGTAAGCACGCCCAGCGGCCCCCGGAAAGCCTCATTGGCAAAAGCAGCCCCGGCAAAGGTTGCCGTGAGGGCAGCCGTTGCCACGAGAGAAGTAAAGCGTTTCATAATCTCTCCCTGTTACAGGTTTAAAACGTCCGGTTATCGGACGATTTTTCCGCCTTCTCATGGCTAAAACGAACGCAAGGCGAAGCGGCTAGCTCTTGCGCTAATTTCAGCCAGCCGGGCTTTCATGGAAAGCCCGGCCTGAACACTTTGACGGTGAAAGTCAACGTGTTTTACTTTTTGGGCATCGGAACTTCATCCTTGGCCATGGTGGACGTCCAGTTCGGGAACGAACCTTCGTCCTTCATCTTCTTGCCCTGGAAACCGGGAAAATCGGCAGGGTAGCGGATCGCCTTGTGCACATAGTCACCGCCCTTGCCGTGCTTGTTGCTGAACTTGTAGACCTTGTCCGCGTTCACAGGGTTGAGAAATTCCCACACGATATTCTTGTCGTTGGTCACTTCGATCACATGACCGGCTTCACTGGCGGTAATCATCCAGTTGCCGTTAGGCAGCTTCTGCGCGCCGTCCTGATAATGGGAATAGAAGTTCTGGGGCTTGGCCTTGACCATCATGGGTGTCCACTGCCACACCACGGCATCAGTCTTGGGATCAAGCTCCACAGCGCGGGTGTAGTTATGGGAAGGACGGCGAGCGCCGTTATCAATGATGGAAAGGTTGCCGTTGGGCAGCCAGTCCGGAGCATGGGGGCCGAACAGCTTCTGATCGCCGTCATCCGCATAACCGGCAGGAGCCTTGCCCGCGCCGTAGTTGGCGGGATTACCCCAGCGGTATACGATATCACCAGTTTTGCGGTCGATAACGAACACTTCCGCCAGATTGCGGGATGTCACCGCAATCTGATCGGTGTTGGGATTGTAAGCCACGCCGTTGAAATGCGTCCAGTCCGGCCCGGCGTAGACGTTATACACCCTGGCCGTGCAGAACTTGTTGATGTCAATCTTGTTCTTGCCCTTGCCCAGGTGATCCCACACATGCCATTCCCATACGGTCTTGCCGGTAGCGCGGTCCACTTCACGAACAAAGTCCGGCCAGATGCCGTCCAGATGACGCTTGCCTTCCGTAAAGCCGTCCTTGAAGATGTACCGATCCTTGGTAGTTTTCAGACCCTTGGCAAGGGCTTCATCATAGCTCTTGTATTCCCAACCGAGCAGCAGATAGTTGCCGTTGGGCATGATTTCATACGTGTGGTGCGACACTTCCTTGCCGGGAGTCCACATCTTGTATTCCCAGATTTTGTTGCCGTCCCAGTCGAATTCTTCCATGATCCCGGCCGCTCCGCCAAACCAGTACAGGCCGGTGTCGTCAGTTTCGGGAATGACGCCATGACGCGACAGTGTGCCGTCGGCTTTCAGTTCCGCCTGAAATCCCTTGTATTCGCTTTCCCACTTGTTAACAATCTTGCCGTTGTTGTCTATCAGATAGGTTGTTTTGCTGCTCTGAGGGGTAAGCAGCACATAGCCATCAGTCACGCCAGGATCATTGGTGAGCACGCCCAGAGGGCCGCGGAACGCTTCATAAGCTGAAGCGGATCCTGCCAACGCCACTGTAAGGGCTGAGGCAGCCACGATTGAAGTGAAACGTTTCATGACTTTTCCTGTTACAAGTTGAAAGACTCACTTATCAGGCGGGGCACATGCCCCGCCCGGCAATAGTCATCGGTAACGCTGTTACAGCCGCCTACTTGATTTCGGCCGGCTTGAGCATGGCGGCTTTATCCCACAGCTCATACCATTTGGGAGCCTTGGGGAAGAGCACCTGCGCCTTGGACAGATCACGCCCCTTGAGACCGGGGTAATCCTTGCCGTAACGGAAGGCGCGGTGCACAAAGTTGCTCATGATATTAATATCTTCCAGGCCGGTGGGGTCGTCGAAGGAGTGGGAATCTTCCAGCAGAGCAACGGGGCCCTTCAAAGTCCAGGGGCTGATATATTCCCATACCACAAAGGGCTTTTTCCCCTTGGTTACTTCAAAAATATGTCCGGTGTTGGTGGACGTGATCAGCACGTTGCCGTTGGGCAACATCTGCGCCGCCCCCTGATAGGCCGAGTAAAAGCCGTTGGGATTCTGCGCCCGGTATTCCCATTCCATTTCACCCGTCCTGCTGTTGATGATGACCACGCGCGAACGGTTGACGCTCGGCCGGTTCCATCCATTGTCAAACAGCATTATCCTGCCGTCGCCCAACCAGGTGGCATCATGGGGTCCGAATAGCTGCTGGTCGCCGTCGTCACACCAGCCGGGCTTTTTCGCCTTGGAGTCGTAGGTGGTGGGATTACCCCAGCGGAAGGCGATCTTGCCGGTGGACTTGTCCACCAGAAACACTTCACCGAAATTGCGGGAGGTAAACAAAATCTGATCGGTTTCAGGAATATAGGTCACACAGTTGATATGAAACCAGTCGGAATCTCCGTAGTAGTTGGCAATGGGCAGCTTGTAGTTGATATCCAGCTTGTCCTTGCCCTTGCCGACATGATCCCAGGTGTGCCAGGACCACACTTCCTTGCCGTCTTTATCCACTTCAACGATATAGTCTTCCCACAGACCGTCGTACTTATACTTGGCATTTTCATCTGCCTTGGCGGGAATCGTGCCCTTTTTACGCCCCTTGGCCACGGCGTCAGCGTAAGACTTATACTGCCAGGCGACTATCAGGGTGTTGCCGTTGGGCATACGGCTGAAGGCGTGATGCTGATTGGCCGTGGGGCCATGCAGCTTATATTCCCATACCACGTTGCCATCCCAGTCGATTTCCTGCACACCGCCGGAAACACCGCCAAAGGGCACATATTTCGGATCGTAGCGGATACCGCGCAAAAGGTTGCCGTTGGGCAGCAGTTCGGCATACAGACCGGGCTTTCCGGCTGTATGCCATGTATGCACCACATCGCCCTTCATATCGATAAGGTACACGTCATTGGTCATGTTGGGCGACAGCAGCGTATAGCCGTCATATGCGCCGTACTTGTTCCACACATGCACACCTGTGGGCGTGCTCATACTTTCCACGGCGGAAGCGCCGCCCGCACACAGGCAGGCGACCCCGAAGCCAAGCGCCAGAGACTTCAAAAAACGCATTCCGTTTCCTCGCTGTTCCTTCATCTATTCCCTCACCTTCGCGGCAGTTTCTTCGACGGAAGTCGCATCGAAATAAACGCCCGCCATGACGACCATGACGGGCGTCCTTTTTATGTTTGAAACAGTCCTTCTAAACAGGACACAATATTCTGCAACAGAAGCTTCCGAACAACTTTCAATGTCAGAACACTTTGGAAACGGCTACTTCTTCGCGGGAGGGGTAGCCACCCACGGGTCCTCGAACTGTACGTTGGGCAGTTTGTCCAACTTTGGCTTGAAATCAGCCACCTTGCCGTTGACGTCCGGCAGCATGATGAAGGAACGGGGCACGGACGGAGCAACCACTGCTGTTTCCACGGGCTTTTCCAATTGAGGCACATAGTCGTAAGGCACAGCATAGGCGCGGTAGTTGATGGTTCCGCCAAGGCGCTCAACATAGCTGTAAGGGGAACGGTATTCCCACACGATTTCGCCGCGCGGCGTCACTTCAAACACACGGCCCGCCGCGCCTTCGTCGATCATCGTGTTGCCGTTGGGCAGGCGCTGGGCAATGGAAATGAAGGGTGAGAAAAAGAAATACTGTCCGAATTGGCCGGGGGCCACTTTCATGGTTGTAGCAGAGTATTCCCACACGCGATCTTTGGTGGTCGGATCAAATTCTATAACGCGGCTCCAGGCATGGGCCTGGGTGTCGCCGTACAGGTCTCCGGCCATAGTGCCGCCGTTGTCGAAGATCAGGATATTGCCTTCGCCGGGCAGGCCCTTGGGGATCATGTGCGTGCCATGCACGCCGGTAATCGGAGCAAGCTTGGCGTCTTCGCCCACGAATGGCGGGGCAACCTGCCACACAATCTTACCGGTTTCATGATCAATAATGAACAGATGCGACGAGTTACGGCTGTCACAAATGATATTTTCAGGATGAAAACGCTTGTCGCCCGCATCATACCACTTGTTCGGGCCGAGCCAGGAGGCACAGTTGATATGGAACCAGTCCACGCCACCCAAAGATTTGCCGCGCGGCTTCATGTTCTGCAACTTGTTGATGGCGGGCTGCGTGAAACCGAATTCCGCGAAGTGCTCGTTGGCGTACCACTTCCAGATTACCTCGCCCTTGCTGTCCACAATGTAGATGACATCGTCAAGCAACGTATTCTGGTTAATGCGCGGATTCTTGGTGTTGGCATGGGCAAGCACCATCAGCTTGCCATCCAGCTTGGGGTCCGCACTGGGGGAATAGTAGCCCACAGAAGAACCTTCAAGCTGAAAATCGTGATGCTGGCGGGCAGCCCAGAACGTTCCGTCAGCCTCAGCAGGCTGACCGGGTTCGCCCTTTTCCAATTTCTGCCATTTATTGAACTTGCGCACAACCTTGCCATCAAAGTCCAGAACGGCAACGGTGTTCAGGTCTTGTGAGCCTTCACTAAGGTGAGGATAGATCGTGGTGAGCAGATGTCCGCCGGGATACACCTTGTTGGGCATACCGTACCCACCCTGAGTATCCCATTCCTTGACCAGATTGCCATTGCGGTCGATCAGTTTAGCACTCGCTCCGGCAACGTCCGGAGTCAGAATGACATAACTGTTCCAACACTTGGCGGGGTCATACTTGATGGTTCCCACCGGAATGACATCTGTTTCCGCCATGGCGGAACCAGCGCATAATGCCGCCAGCCCCAAACCGACTGTCAAAGTTTTCAGAAACTGCATTGAACTCTCCCTTCGTGCAGGTCGTTTTCCGAAGCGCTTGCGGCACAGCGCCGTTTACGGATTCCTCAAGCGGCAGCACAGTTTCCGGGTAAGAAAGGCGTCCACAGTCATGGTTTTCACGAACTGCCGGACGCCTTTTCAAATCCGCGTTATTTCGCAGGCCGATTCACAGTCCAGACATCCTGGAACTGCATGGCCGGCCCCTTGTCTACAGTTGGCTTATAGTTAGGGATATTGCCCTTGTCGTCGGGAAGCATGATGAAGCTACCGGGGAAGGAAGGATAACTTACGGGAGTTTCCACGGGCTTCTTCAATTGCGGCACCCATTCGTACGGCACAGCATAGGCGCGGTAGTTGACGCCCGCGTTCTTTTCAACATCGCCCACCGGACGGCTGTAGGGGGAACGGTATTCCCATACGATTTCGCCTGCGGGCGTCACTTCAAAAATACGGCTGGTGGCGCCTTCATCGATCAACGTATTGCCATTGGGCAGACGCTGCGCGATGGAAATGTACGGTGAGAAGAAGAACTGGTAGCCATGCTGGCCGGGAGCGGCCTTCATGGTTGTGGCGGAGTATTCCCACACACGATCCTTGGTTACCGGGTCAAACTCGATGATACGGCTCCAGGCGTGCGCCTGAGAGGGATAAACATCGCCAGGCATGGTGCCGCCGTTGTCGAAGATCAAAATATTGCCTTCGCCGGGCAACCCCTTGGGAATCATATGTGTGCCGTGTACGCCGGCGATCGGGCCGAGAGCGCCGTCTTCACCGACGAAGGGAGGCGCAACCTGCCACACGACATTGCCGGTTTCATGATCGATGATGAACAGATGTGACGAGTTACGGCTGTCACAAATGATATTCTCAGGATGAAAGCGCTTGTCGCCCGCATCATACCACTTGTTCGGGCCGAGCCAGGAGGCGCAGTTGATATGGAACCAGTCCACGCCGCCCAATTCCTTGCCGCCACGGGGATTCATGGAACGAATCTTATTTACGGCAGCGGTAGTAAAGCCGAATTCCGCAAAATGATCAGCGGCAAACCACTTCCAGCTTACTTCGCCCTTGTCATCCACAATATAAATGGCGTCATCAAGCAAGGTCTGTGAATTGATGCGGGCATTCTTGGCATTGCGGTGTGCGAGCACCAGCATCTTGCCGTCCAGCTTCACGTTCTTTTCCACGCCCGGCGCATAATAGCCAGTGGATGAGCCTTCAAGCTGATAATCATGATGTTGGCGGGCAGCCCAGAAGGATCCGTCGGCGTCGGCGGGTTGGCCGTAGCTCTTTTCCACCTTCTCCCATTTGTTGAATTGGCGGACAACCTTGTTGTCAAAGTCCAGAATGGCGACGGTGTTCTGATCCTGTGAACCGGACTTGATCGGGGTATAGATAGAGGTCAGCAGGTGACCGCCGGGGTATATTTTATTGGGAAAGCCCTGGGACCCCATAAGATCCCATTCTTTCACCAGATTGCCGTTACGGTCAATCAATTTGGCTGAAGAGCCGGGCACCGTAGGCGACAGAATAACAAAACTGTTCCAGCACTTGGCCGGATCATACTTGATGGTTCCAACGGGAATGACATTGGTGTCCGCCAAGGACGAACCGGCGCACAGTCCAAGTATGCCGATCCCTATCACGAAAGATTTAAAAAAATTCATGCATTCTCTCCCTCTTGTAGTGCGGCGGGAAAGCCGCAGGAAACGCCGTGAAAAGCGGTGCTCCCGAAAAACGCCGAGAGGCAGGTTGTTGTGCGACGTTTTTCTCCCGCTTCTTTCCCATCCCACTTTGTCGCAGGATGGGAAAACGGAAAGAATTCCTCCGCGCGACTGCCATCGCGCGGAGAATACAACGTTTTTTAATACGCTTTCATACCTGCACTGCCCTCGGGGTTGAAGAGCAGGTCGGTTCCGGTTTCTTCGGGGCTGAGGATCATGAGCAGCTGCGGGGTCATGCCGGGCACCTTGGACAAATCATCTTCAGTCAGGAACTGATGGCCTTCACTGCGGTACTTCACAATGGCGTCAGCCACATCTTTAGGCAGAGAAATACCTTCTTCTTTGGTGAAGTTGACCATACGGTCAGCATCGGCGCGGTTGAAGCTGAAAGAGGCGGCCATGGCCGGAGCGGTGAACACAGCAGTCAACGCGAGAGCAGAAAGCACCACTTTGATATTCATGATAAAACTCCTTTAGATGGTGGATGTTTTAAATAAATGGGCCGCCCGCCTCCCGGCAGACGGCCCGAGGCATCAGCACTTGGAGGGACCGAGCACCATATCGGCGTTTTCCGGATCATACCAGACGCTGTCGTTTTCTTCGACAGGCATCATGGCTTCAAACGTGCTGTTATCCAGACCGGGCACCTTCATCAGATCGTCAGCAAACTTGAAAGGGGTCTTCTTGGCGTAGTCAATAATGGCCCTGGCCAGTTCTTCCGTGATATTGGCG
>JAEXGX010000185.1 GCA_023450535.1 Pseudomonadota bacterium
TGGGGGTGCAGGGCGTACTACGCCCTGCCGGGGGGAGTTTGAGGGGGCGAGCAGCCCCCTCAAGGACTTTTTCAGCAGCCTCACGGGCCGCCGGATTTTCCGGCGGCCCGTTGTCGTTGAGCGACAACAATATTCAGGTTTGGCATGGTATATGCTTATCTCTGCACGACATCCAAAGTTTGACAAAATCTTGACGATACGTCCGGGCAAGATTCAGGAGAAGTCATGGCCTTTCGTTTTTCCCTCGAGCAGGTGCTGTCCTACCGCGAACGGCTGGAGCAGCAGGCCAAAATAGAACTGGCCCGAGTGGAAGGGGAACGTATCCGCGAACAGCGCAGGGCTGACGGATTTCGGGCCATGCTTGAAGAACAGACCGACGCCATGGAACGTTTGACGCCTCAACAGCGGGACGAACGCTGGCTGGCGGAAAACTTCATCAAGGGCCTGCGGATTGACCTTGCCACAGCGCTGACGCGCGTGCGCAACTGGGAAAGCGCGGTGGAAGCAGCTCGCAAAGAACTGCTGAAGCGCTCCATCGACAAGAAGACGCTGGAAAAACTTAAAGCCAAACAGGCGGAACAATATGCGCAAGATGAAAGACTCCGGGAACAGAAACAGTTCGACGAAACAGCCTCCCTTCGCTTCAAGGTTTCGCGTTACTAGCATCTGCCGGCTTATTCTCTTGCTGGCCGCAATCAAGGTTGGTTTTCTTGCCTCCCTGGTGCTGGACCCCGCGCTTCAGTCTTCCCAGCAACCCCAACAATCTTATGACTCGGGGGAAATAAGCGCCTCCGCCGTGGCCGAACGGGAACAAGCTCCCGCCAGAATTGCGCCGGATACCCGGCCTGTCTCGGAAAACGACCCGCTTGCAACCAGTGCCGGGTTGCCTGCCGAACTTGCGACCAACGCGACCTTAGACGTTCCTCTTGCAGCGGACGCCGCCGTTCTTTCCGAAAGCCGCGCCCAAAACAGCAGTAAACACGCCGCTGGGTCTGCTGCTCCGGTAGAAGATGCTCTGGCCCAGGCTTCCTCTCGTACCGCTCTCGGCTCCTCCCGCCTGTTCGGTTCTTCGGTAGCCTATGCCGCTGACCTTGCGCCCGTGCCGCCCGTCATGCCCGCGCCCAACGTCCGTGCCGCCCAGCCCGGAGCCCAACCCTATGTACCAGGCGTACAGGTTGCCCGCCCGGACGAAGCCACAATCCCCACACCCCCCGCGCCCAACGTCAAACCCTATATTTCGCGGGACAGTGCGGCGCAAAAACAGGCCGAACTGACCCGTCAGGAACAGGAACTCCTTGCCCTTCAACAGCAGATGGAACACCGCATGACCGAACTGCACGGTCTGGAAGGACGCATCCAGACCATGATCCAGCAGGCCACCACTGCGCAGGACGGCAAATTCAAGCAGCTTGTTGACATGTACGCAAATATGAAGCCCCGGCAGGCCGCTGCGGCCCTTACCACGATAGATGAAGAAGTCGCCGTCAGAATCTTGACTGGCATGAAGAGTAAACAGTCCGGCGAAATTCTTTCCTACATGGACCCCCGCCACGCGGCCAGACTCTCTGAAGTTCTGGCAAAGATGCAAATGTAGCGCAAGGGGCCTGAAAAAGGCACAAAAAAGGCCAGGGACTGTCCAATCCTTTTCAAGATTGGACAGTCCCTGACCTTTTTTGTTTATCAATGCACTCTAGGGCAGTTCAACATTGAAATGTTTTAAAAGAACTTGTCGACATAACCCTGCACGAACAAAAGAATCACAACAAGAGGAAGCACCCAGGTCAGATAGGCGCGCGTAGCACGGGGGAATTTCGGCCCGTCGCCCTTATCGGCCTCCTCCAGGAACTTTTCCCAGCCCCAGCCATAACGGTTGGTACAAAACAGCAGAATGACCAACGAACCGAGCGGAAGCATGTTGTTGCTGATAACAAAATCTTCAAGATCCATGATCACGCTGCCCTTGCCAAACGGAGCAATATCCGACCACACGTTGAAGCCCAAAATACAGGGCATCATCAACACGGCCAGCAGGACGCCATGCACGGCGATGGATTTTTTCCTGCTCCAGCCCCACACGTCCATACTGTAGGAGATAATGTTCTCCACTACGGCGATAACGGTGGACAGTGCCGCACAGCTCATAAACACGAAGAACAGACTGCCCCACAAGGAACCCAGCGCCATCTTGTTAAAAATATTGGGCAGAGTGATGAACACCAGCCCCGGCCCGCTGTCCGGCTGCACGCCAAAGGCGAAACAGGCCGGGAAAATAATCAGACCGGAAGTCAGGGCCACAAAGGTGTCCAATCCCACAATAAACACGGACTCCCCGGTCAGGTTGCGGCGGTTGTCCAGATAACTGCCGAAAACCATCATCGCTCCGATACCCAGGCTCAGGGTGAAGAACGCCTGATTCATGGCCGCGCTGATCACGTTGAGGATGCCCGCCTTTTCGATACGGCTCCAGTCCGGCGCGAGGTAGAAGGCCAAGCCTTCGCTTGCACCGTCCAGGGTCACGGCCCGAAGCGCCAAACCGATCATGATCAGCAGAAGCCCCACCATCATAATCTTCACCACGCGCTCCAGCCCGTTGCGCACGCCGAACCAGCACACCCCAAAACCGCACAACAACACTATGGCGGCCCAAAACGTCATGCCCGCCGGATCACCCAGCATATTGCCGAAAAAAGCTCCCACCTGTTCGGGGGGTAAAGCCAGTTTGCCCGCGCCCATATAATAACAGTAGGCCAGCATCCAGCCAGCCACAGGCATATAGAACATCATCAGCAGATAACTGCCCACCAGGCTGAACCAGCCGAAGGCGTGCCATTGGGTCCCGGCAGGCTCCAGTACGCGAAAGGCCCGGCCCATATTATGCCGGGAAGCTCGCCCCACGGAAAATTCCATGACCATGATGGGCAAGCCAACTGCCAATAAAAAGAACAGATAAATCAGCACAAACCACGCGCCACCGTACTGCCCGGTAATCCAGGGAAAGCGCCATACGTTGCCGAGGCCGATAGCGCACCCGGCAGAGAGCAGAAGAAAGCCCAGGCGGCTTGCCAGCCGTTCACGAGATGAGGCCATGAGAAAACTCCTTCAAAACTGGAATAATATTGCAAGAATAGAGCAAACGTCATGCCGCGCAGCCTTGTGGTTGCGCGGCGCGAGCTGCTGACAAAATCGGCATTTCCTCCTCAAAAGGAAGATTTCATCTCATTGAAACAACGGCGAGAACTTGTCGATATAGCCTTGTACAAACAGCGCGAACACAACGACAGGCAGTACGTAGGCCAAGAAGGGCCGTAGTATGGCGGGGAATTTCATCCCCTCACCCTTGTCTGCCTCGGCAAGAAAATTTTTCCAGCCCCAGCCGTAACGGCTGGTACAAAACAGCAACATGATAAAAGACCCCAGCGTCAAAGCATTGTTACTGACAATGAAATCCTCCACGTCCATGATCCCGCTGCCCGGCCCGAAAGGTGTAATGAAAGAAAGCAGGTTGAAGCCGAGGATGCAGGGCATCATCAGCACAGCCAGCCCCACGGCATGAACGCGGGTGGATTTTTTCCGGCTCCAGCCCCACACGTCCATGCTGTAGGAAATGATGTTTTCCACCACGCCAATCACGGTGGACAGCGCGGCGCAACTCATGAAAATGAAGAACAGGCTGCCCCAGAAGCGTCCTCCGTCCATGGCGTTGAAAATATTGGGCAGAGTGATGAATATCAGGCCGGGACCGCTGTCCGGCTTTACGCCGAAGGCAAAACAGGCCGGAAAGATAATCAGTCCGGCAGTAAGGGCCACAAAGGTATCCAACCCAACGATAAGCACGGATTCTCCGGTCAGGCTGCGCCTGTCGTCCAGGTAACTGCCAAAGATCATCATGCCGCCCATGCCGATGGACAGGGTGAAAAAGGCCTGGTTCATGGCCGCGCTGATCACGTTAAGAATGCCCGCCGCCTTCATTCGCGCGAAATCGGGCGCAAGATAAAAGGCAATGCCCTCCGCCGCTCCGTCCAGGGTCACAGCCCGCACAGCCAGTCCCAACATGATGACAAGCAAGCCCAGCATCATATACTTGACCACCGGCTCCAGCCCTCTGCGCACACCCATGCCGCACACGCTGAAGCCCATGATCAGCACGGCCAGAGACCAACCGGTCATCTCCCACGGATTCTGAAGCACGCCGTCAAAAAACGCGCCTACGGCCTGCGGCGTCAGAGACGTCAATTCACCCGACCCCATATACCAGCAGTAAGAAAGCATCCAGCTCGCTACGGGGATATAAAACATCATCAGGCAGTAGCCGCCCACCAGCGGAAACCAGCCGATGCTATGCCAGTGCGTGCCCTTCGGTTCCAGCTGGCGCAACGCGTCGCCCATGTTGCGCCGCGAGGCACGCCCCACGGAGAATTCCATGGTCAGAATGGGCAACCCCATAACCAGAAGAAAAAACAGATACACCAGCACGAAAAGCGCGCCGCCATACTGCCCGGTAATATAGGGGAAGCGCCATACATTGCCGAGGCCAATGGCGCACCCGGCGGAAAGAAGAAGAAAACCAAGACGGCTTGCCAAACGTTCGCGCGGCATTGACATGGACATACTCCGAAAAAAGAAAAAAAGGCTGAAAGGACGTCAGAGCATTTCAACGTTGAAATGTTCAACCAAACAGGGGCCGGAGCTTCTCCACATAGCCCATGACAAAAAGCAGGGCGATGAGCGCGGGCAGCACGTAAATCAGCCAGGGCCGAATGATACGGGGAAACTTGAGGCCTTCGCCCGCGTCCGCTTCAGCGATAAAGTTCTTCCAGCCCCACCCGTAGCGGGTGCAGCAGAACAGCAGAAATATCAGCGCGCCGGGAGGAAGCATGGTGTTGCTGATCAAAAAATCCTCAAGATCGAGCACCCCCGTGCCCGGCCCCAGCGGCTGGAACCCCGACCAGACATTGAAGCCCAGAATGCAGGGCAGAACAAGTAACGCCATGGCCGCACCGTTGGCCAGAGTGGATTTTCTGCGGCTCCAGCCCCACACGTCCATACTATAGGAAATGATGTTCTCCACCACGGAAATGACGGTAGACAGCGCGGCACAGCTCATGAACACAAAAAAGAGCGTGCCCCATACCCTGCCGCCGGGCATGGCGTTAAAAATATTGGGCAGAGTGATGAACACCAGCCCCGGCCCGCTGTCCGGCTTCACGCCGAAGGCGAAACAGGCGGGGAAGATAATCAGACCTGCGGTCAGTGCGACAAAGGTGTCCAGCCCTACAATAAGCGTCGCCTCTCCGGTCAGGGTGCGCTTACGGTCAAGATAGCTGGCGAAAATCAACATGGACCCCACCCCGAGGCCGAGAGTGAAGAATGCCTGAGTCATGGCCGCGTTGACCATGCCCCACAACCCCGCTTCTACGGCGCGGTCCCAATCCGGAGCCAGATAGAAAGCCAGCCCTTCCAGCGCGCCGGGCAGGGTTACGGCCCGCACGGCAAGGCCGAGCATAATGATCAAAAGCCCGGCCATCATGGCTTTGACCACGCGTTCCAGCCCCTTGCGCACCCCCATCCAGCACACGCCAAAACCGGCCAATAACGTCACCCAGGCCCAAAAGATCATGCCGCCCGGCTCGGACAACATCCCGCCGAAGAACGCGCCCACCTGATCCGGCGGCAGGCTGAGTTTGCCCTGGGCCATGGCCAGACAATAATACAGCATCCAACCCGCCACGGGAATATAGAACATCATCAGCAGATAACTGCCCACCAGACTGAACCAGCCGAATCTGTGCCAACTCGCACCCCGTGGTTCCAGTACGCGCAAGGCCTCGCCCATGTTGCGGCGGGCGGCGCGTCCCACGGAGAATTCCATAATCAGGATGGGCAATCCCACGGCAAGGAGGAAAAAGAGATATACGGCCACAAACAGAGCGCCGCCATACTGCCCGGTGATAAAGGGGAAGCGCCACACGTTGCCGAGGCCGATAGCACACCCGGCGGAAAGGAAAAGAAAGCCGATACGGCTGCCAAGAGTTTCCCTGCCGTCCGGTTCGCCCGACAAGGGCGAGCCGGAGGAAGGTGAAAGTACGGGAGAAGGCTGGGACATGGACTCACTCCTTGAAGCCAGAGGACAAAGTCCGTAGACTAGCCGGAACATCCGGTATCTTCAAGGGAAAATGCCTGTCCTCCGGCTTTCCCCGGCTTTCCCTCTTTCAGGAGTTTCCATGCGCTTTGACATACTTTCTCTCTCTTTTTCCATCTGCAGGCTGCATGACATTTCCGGCATCGATTTCCATGCTCCGTTCACCTTTTTCGGAAAAACCGATACGGAGTTTTCTCTGGTCTGCCCCACGGCGAACGTTCCTCCCGTCACGCAGGAATGCAGCAGCGGCTGGCGCGGTTTACGGGTTTGCGGACAGATGGATTTTTCCCTCACGGGCGTCATGGCGGAAATAGCCTCAACCCTCGCCGCGGCGTCCATTCCCCTGTTCGCCGTCTCCACCTTTGATACGGACTATGTTTTCCTGAAAGCCGAGCATCTGGAACGCGCGAAGGAAGCACTGACGGCGCGCGGCCATATCATGAACGATACCCTGCAAATGAAACATGAAGGGGAAGACTGACGCATAAAACGCTTGACTGTTTTCCTCCCGCATGTTTTTCAGGCATACTGAAAAGATCCCGCATTGCACGGGGATTATGCTATTCATCAGGAGGAAACATGATAGGAATTATCGCGGACAGTTCCGCCCTGGCTCTGGGCGGCCTGCTCGGGGCCACGCTCGGTAATCATCTGCCACGGCGCGTCCGGGACAATCTGCCCCTCATTTTTGGCGTCATTACCATTGCATTGGGCATGACGCTGATGCGCGGGGAAGTCCGCCTGCCCGTCGTGGTGCTTGCGCTCATCTGCGGAGCCTTTCTCGGGGAACTGTTCCGGCTGGAAACCCGGCTGGAAGACCAGATCCGCCGGATACTGCTTCTTTTTGAATCATGCAGAAACAGCGACAGAAACCTCGCTCCGCATCTCGTCACGCTCATTTCCGCCTTTTGCTTCGGCAGTATGGGCCTGATCGGAGCCATGACCGAAGGCCTGACCGGTTCCCCCGGTATCCTTGTGGTCAAGGCCGTGCTGGATCTGTTCAGCGGGCTGATCTTCGGAGCAACGCTGGGCGTTGTGACCGCCTTTATCGCCCTGCCCCAATTCGCCATGCTTCTTCTGATGTACTGCGTGGCTACCCCTGCCTCTCTGGTGATGGACAGCTCCGTCATCATCGACTTCACCGCCTGCGGGGGCATCATTTTCCTCGCCACGGGCATCCGCATGTGCGGCATCAAGGTTCTGCCCGTCATCAACATGCTTCCCGGCCTGCCGCTGGTCATTCTCTTCGCGTGGTTGTTCGAGCTTCTGCCGAACCCTTTGTTCTAGAACAGGTTACGTTTAAAATGGTTCATCCTGGCGGGGCGCGTTATTCTGTCATTCAAGTTTCACGTGCCGCCGGAGCAGCAGCAAGAGAACTACGGAGGCCCCAGAATGGCGGGGGCTTGCGAGCTTTTGGCCGTTGGCGTGAAACGTCTTACAGATAAAGAGAGCAGAGATGAGTCTGGCCTTGCTCGACTCCATAGACAGTTTAACATTGAAATTGCTCCTGCCGGATTCTTGTTCTTTCCTTCGTTGCGCGGTATCTGCATAAAGATTATGCGCGCGCACTACAATCATCCCCTTCTTCACCTCCTGCACTGGCCCTTTGTCATCACGCAGGGGGTCATCATCGGCATTTCCGCCGCCTGTTTGGTGGGT
>JAEXGX010000249.1 GCA_023450535.1 Pseudomonadota bacterium
GTGTACGGCCAGATCCGCCTGGCCGGTGAACAACGCGTCCTCAATTTCCTTGACGAACAACCCCTTGCCGCCGACCTTGGCCAGAGGCACATCAAGAATAACGTCCCCCCTGGTCTTCAGAACAAGCAGCTCAACGTCCAGGCCAAGATGCTGTTCCTGCAACAGAGCTTTGATATGATTGGCCTGCCACAGAGCGAGAGCACTGCCTCTGGTTGCGATAACAAGTTTCTTCATGCGCCTTCCGCCGGACGCCGTCCGGAGTTTTTAAATAAGGAAGCGCGCGCCCGCGATATACACCGTGCCGCGCGCAATTAAATTACTCTGCCGGAATCAATGCCCGCACGAGGCGCAAGAGCCGCCCGAACATCCCGAGCAGCCCCCCGAAGAGGGCGCACCGCCCGCTGCGGCGCCATCCGACGCACAACTGCGGCAGGGCCGGGAAATCATTTTTTCTGTATTGGCGGAATGGCAATACGGACACGCCGGAAGCTTGTCATCGAATACGACTTCTTCAAACTCCCGTAGGCAGCTTTTGCAATGATACTCAAAAATCGGCATGTTTTGCTCCGTTGCATCATAACGCCGCGTTGTGCAACGCGGCGGGATCTTCAAAAAGATAATGATCCACCAGCCCGCAGACAAGGTGCAGACAGGCTTCGTGGATTTCCTGAATCAGCGGTGTTTTCGGGCAGGGCACATCAAGCAGGTAATCACACAGAGGCGGCATGAGCCCGCCGCCTTTGCCCGTCAATCCTACGGTCAACATACCCATATTCCGCGCGACTTCAAGTGCTCGAATGATATTCGGGCTTTTTCCCGAAGTGGAAAAAGCCACCAGTGCATCCTCTGACCGGCCAAGGCCGCTTACCTGACGGGCGAACACGTCGTCAAAACCATAATCATTACCCACAGCAGTGAGCGTAGAGCTATCCACCGAAAGCGCCACCGCCGGCAAGGAAGGGCGTTCCATTAAAAAACGCCCCAGAAATTCGCCGCTCATGTGCTGAGCGTCCGCAGCACTGCCTCCGTTGCCGCAGACCAGAATTTTCCCGCCTTCCGCAAGGCGGCGGGCGAGTGCAAGGGCAATGGCGTCGACATGTTTCGCATTGTTTTCAAAAAATGCAAGACGCAGTTTTGCCCCTTCCTCCGCGTGCTCGCGGATCATCGTCAATGTCACACTCAACCGGAACCTCCGTTTTCCATCATGCCCGGCTTGGAACAAGCGGTTCGCCTTCTCGCAGCCGCCCCTGAATACACACAATACCCTTAATTATGGGGAAGGGCACACCCGCTGTTTTATTTCAGGTTCATATGGATTGTTGAGATTTGATAGCGCAAAGCCCGCTTTCTGGCAATATCGCCGTACCCTGCGGTTTGGAGAGAAACACTCGATACAGGGCCGGGGTGACCCGGTTGCCCTGCCTGAAGATATGGTTTATGTCACCAGTATGAAATTTATCCCCCGTTCCCTCCTTATTGTGGTTAAAGCCCATAACGCGGAAGCCATGCGCGAAGCAAAGGAAGTTGCCGTGTGGTTACGGGAACGAGGAATCACCTCGCGCCTTGTTCCCTCCGCCGCAGCTGCTTCCGAGCAGGAAAGTTCCCCTCAACCGCCTTTTGACACTGCCTTTGACGCAGCCCTGGCAAACGATATGGACGCAGCCCTGATTTTGGGTGGCGATGGCACTATGCTGGGTGTAGGGCGAGCTCTTCAATCTCACCCTCTTCCGCTGCTGGGTATCAATTTCGGCAAGGTCGGTTTTCTGACGGAAATCTCCGCTCGAAACTGGAAACCTCATCTTCAGGCTTTGCTGGACGGTGAATTCACTGTTCAGGGGCATAGTGCGCTACATTGGGGGCTTGTCCGCAAATCCGGCGAGGAAGGCGGCAGTGGCTGGGCTGTCAACGACGTGGTGTTTGCGCGCGGCAATGTGGCGCGCGCTGTGACCCTGGATCTGTTCGTGGACGAGATTTTCATGAGCCGTCTGCGCTGTGACGGCATCATTATCTCCACAGCTCTGGGCTCCACTGCCTACGCTGCTTCGGCAGGCGGTCCACTGGTCTTTCCCGCGCTGAACGCCACAATGGTCACGCCGGTCTGCCCCTTTGCCGGAGCCTTCCCTCCTCTGGTTCTGCCCTGTTCTGCCTGTATTCGCCTCAAGTCTGTACAGAGCGCGGATCAGGTCTTTGTCACTGTTGACGGCCAAGAGCATCTTCCTGTCATGCCGGGCGACGATTTGCTGATTCGCGGCGAAAGCGACAGACTGCCCCTGCTCGTGCGCGATCCGCGCTGGTACCTGTCCCGCCTTGGACAACGCGGATTCATTCTGCCCGGTCCGGGCAGTTACGCGCCCCCCGAAGCCTCTTCCGGGCAGTCCTCAGAAGCTTGCCAGGAAGGTTCTTCTGCCGCTCTTTCCGAGCCGGAGTAGGATATACCGGGCAGATTTCCAAGGGTTGAGCCCTTGCCCGAATCATGCTATTTTTCCTCTTCCTTAATTTCACGCCATTGCGGTTTTTCATCGCTATTCGCGGCAACCCCCGTGGGCACGCCGCCTTTCCGGAGTATTTCATGTCGGATTATGAAGCCGTCATCGGGCTTGAAGTCCATGTGCACCTTGCCACTGAAAGTAAACTCTTCTGCTCCTGCCCCAACTCTTTCGGTGACGCTCCCAATACCAACGTCTGCGAAATCTGTGCAGGTATGCCGGGCGTACTCCCTTCGCTGAACAGGAAGGCCGTAGAATATGCCTCCCGCATGGCG
>JAEXGX010000261.1 GCA_023450535.1 Pseudomonadota bacterium
AAAGCGGCGACCCCTATTTTGACACCACCCTGCGCTCCCTGCCGCATCCTCTGAACATCGTGCTCAGCGTCAACAACTATCACCTCATGCTGCGCTATGTGAAACAGGGACTGGGCGTAGCCGTCATGGATGAAATGTGCCTCATGGCCAGTTCCTATGGCACGGCCTGGAACGATATCGTGTCCTACCCGCTGGATCGTATCCTGCCTATTGTGCGCTGCGGCATCCTTATGCGCAAACACAAACACCTCAGCCCCCAGGCTTCCGCGCTCATTGAGAAAATCCGCAGTGAACTGCCGCGCCACGACGCAGTAGGGAAAGAGTGAAATTATATGCGAGAGGGGAGGGAGAAACTTTTGGAAAAGTTTCTCCCTCCCCTCTCGCGCTCTCCCCTACCTTCTTCAAAACCTTTTATGATGGCTCTATTTAAAACTCTGGTTGACAAACGATTAACCGCCGGAGGCGCGAGCTTTAGCATGTAAGAGGGTCCTTCCTCTGAAAAATCAATACCATACGCTATCCATCATTCGAGGCCGGGGCGAAACGCAAAAAGCGTGCGCCCAGCGTGGCCGGCGCAATATGCCGCCGCGATTCCGGCGAAGAGCCTATGCTGTTCTCCTCCCGTATGGGAAGGCTGGCGTAGGCGTCCTCCAGCTGGCGCTCAAAGGCATCACGCAGTAAACGGAAGGATTCCTCCACTTCCGGGTAGACGTTGTCTTCCCGCCAGGGCAGGCGCAGGCTGGACGGCCAGGCCCTGCCCTTGTGCGAAGGAATATCCAGATCATACACCCGTGCCGGGTCAGCGGGAGCGCCGCTCCGTTCAAGCTGGCCGGGATAACAATATTCCTGCCAGGAATCCGGCGGCTCGGGAATGGTGGACTTCACGCGCAGGGGCGGCATGGCCAGTTCCTTTTCGCATTCTTCCAGCGTCACCGAATAGGTCAGTATGGGGCGAATATTGCCCCGCTTTTTCGTGATCTTCCAGTCTATGCGCATATAAGCTCCCAAAGCTCTGTCCTGATTAGGGCAATTCACCATTGAAATTATGCATACCGAGACACTATGTTCTGGCCGCAGGTTTCACGCCTCCGCCGAAGGCTCGCCTTGCTCGACTCCATGAGCAATTTCAAAATGAAATTGCTCTAACGTTGGCAGAGCGCAACCAGATGAGGGGTGCAGGGGGAATCATTCCCCCTGCCGGGGTTTGGGGCAGAGCCCCAATTAATAAAGCATAAATCTAAGCATATTCCCCGTCCGCCATATGCACGACCTCTCCAAACGGGGGAGTTTCTCCGCCCTTTCCGCCGCATACCCACAACACCGGATACGGTGGCTCTTCCGGAAAACGGTCGCATTCCAGATCCGTAAACCACAATACACACGCAGGGTCGAGCCCTGTTTCATCAATATATTCCGGCACGGGGCGAAAATCCGTCCCTCCTCCGCCCACGGGCGTCAAATGCAGCCCCGGCAAATCCGCCCGCCCGAGCACCGGCCCTTCGTACACCCTGGTATCATGAAACAGCACCGCCAGCTCGGTATCATAGGCATCCAGCACAGAGGCCAGCTCCGCGCAGAACGCAGCCAGCATGGCCCCGTCCACGGAGCCGGAGCTGTCCACGGCCAGAACCACGCGCGGCAGACGCAATTCCCGCCGGGAAGGCAAATACAGGCCCTGTGCCACATAGCGCCGGTTCGGCGCGCTCCAGGAATAATCGCCGTCCGCGCAATTTTCCAGAAAACGGCGCAACAGCGCACGCCAGTCCAGCACGGGCAAAAGTTCCCTGCCCAGCAGACGCGAGACTCCGGCAGGCACGCTGCCCCTGTGCCGGGCGCTCTGCGCGGCCTGCTCCAACAAAATTTCCGCTTCCAACTCGGCCTTCTTGCGGGCCGAGGAATTTTCCATGCCGTTCAGGAAGGGATGATCCCGCACTTCCCCCTGAAAGTCCGCTGTTCCGTCCTGCCCGCCCTCGTGCCCCAATGCGCCGTTTTCCGTGGGCCGCGCCGCACGGGCCTTCCCTTCCCGCCCTTCGGCCTCGCCTGTATCCCGAAGTTCCGGGCTTGAGCGGGAATCCCGTTCTTCCCCGCCGGACGGCGTCAAGCCGGGCTTGCCGTCGCGCGTTGAAGCTTCGCCCTGCTGAGAAGAATCCCGCGCGCCCTCATTGGGCTCCTGATCCTGAAGCAACGCCAGCCGTTCATAGATGGCGTCTACTGTCATCCCGGCAAAGTCCGCGTCGAGGGCGAATCCTTCCGGCAGGAAAAAACCGGCATTCAGCAATATCTGGTTGACGGCATAATCGCAGGCCCGGTTCCACAGTTTCGCGTCCCGCGCGCCGCGCCGGACATGATGCCCGCAAGCCAGATGCAGCATCTCGTGCGCCTGCGCGCCGATCAGTTTGTCGCGCGGCAGCATGGCCGCATACAGGGGATTGAAGGCCAGACTGCGCCCGTCGGTCCACAGGTCGCGGCAGCTTCTGTCCGCTTTCAAGGACAGACGCAACGCCAGCGCCCCGAAAAAAGGATGATCCGCCACCAGCGCAGCCCGTGCCGCGCGCATGGCGTTTTCAGCCGAATCCTCAACGGCGGTCATGGCCTCAGGCAGAAGAGCGCTCACATCAGAACCTGCGCGTTGTCCCGTGCCCACCCGGCGAAGGCGTCCGTTTCCGTCAGCCGGGCGTCACGGCAGACCGCGTCGCGCATGAGCAGGACGCCGAACTCGGCAGGCAGACGCGCGGCAAACCCGGTCAGCGCGGACGCGTTCTCCGCTGAAGCCCGGCGGGCCACAGCTTCACACAGTGCGTACAGCGCGGCGGGTTCCTCCGGAAACGGCGCGGACAGAGGGGCAGCCAGCACTTCTTCTGCCGTGGGCAGCTCGCGCCATACCCGGAGAAAACCCGTAAACTCGGCGGCAGCTCCGGCTCCGACCGTGCCGCGCAGCAATTCATGCTCCACATCAGGAGAAGGCGCGGCGTTCATGATATCCGAGACAAATTCCCAAGTGCGCGGAGAAGGAAACGCGCGACCAGCGGAACGCGCGTCAAAATCATGCAGCAGACGGGGCCGGAAACGCAAGAAGGCGGAAACTTCCGGGCGTATGCCCGCCTTGCGCGCCCAGTCCAGCCAATCGTCAAGATCCGTTTCAAAATCAAGATGCACCATGCGATTGGCCAGCGCCGTGGGCATGCGGTGCGTGACCGCGCGGTCGCCATCCCGGTTGCCCGCCGCCACAACGGCCCATCCATCCGGTAATTGATATTCCCCCACCCGGCGATCCAGAATCAACTGATAGCAGGCGGCCTGCACCAGAGGCGGGGCGGCATTGAGTTCGTCCAGAAAGAGCACGCCGTTTTCGGGGTCGCCGGGCCCGGGCAGAAAATCCGGCGGGCACCATGTCGTGCGGCCGTCGCCGCTGATCCGGGGGATACCCCGCAGATCCACAGGATCAATAAGTACAGCCCGCACGTCGCGCAGGGCCATATTCCTCTCCCGCGCCACAGCCGCGACGACCTGGCTCTTGCCCACGCCCGGCGCGCCCCAAAGAAACACGGGCCGCCGTATGGCCAGAAGCGTGTGCAGAGCGGAAATGATTTGCGTTGGCGTCATGATGCCCCTCCTGTTGACGTCTTACACTTTGATAATGAAATTCAAAATCAAAGTAAAGTCAGAACATGGGGCGATGCGCTGAACAAAACTGCCCGCATAGCGAGTAGTTTGCTCTGGCCCAATACGGGCCTGCTGCCGGCCAGCACCTGAATGACGCTGGCTTTCACTTTGTTCAAGCCCAGAGCCTTTGTCACGTTGACTCCCCCTTGGGGGGGGCCTGTATATTCGTGCGTTGTCAACTTATCTTGTATAATGTCATGTTTTTCCTGCTGTTGGATATACTTCTTAGCGGCGCGAATGAAATCATGCGCCCCTAGGGGAAAACAGCGCTGTCTGCGTCAACAGCAACTTTCTCATGTTACAG
>JAEXGX010000280.1 GCA_023450535.1 Pseudomonadota bacterium
GGCCATGACGGCGCTGGTAGTTCTCGCTTCCGTGGCCATGACGATCATGATTCTGATCATCGTGATCGATGTGGTCGGGCGAGAATTTTTCAATTCTCCCCTTACCGGAGCCTATGAGCTGGTAGAGTTTTGCATGGGCATGCTCTGCCCTGTTTCTGTCACTTACTGCATTTACAAGGATCAGGACATCTGCGTCGATTTGCTCTATCAGCGCTTTCCCGTGGCGATACGCAAGGGGATCATGGTCTTTGCCAATCTCTTTGTCCTGCTGGTGGGCGCTGCGCTGCTGTGGCAGAGCTGGCATCTGGTGCGCGATATCGTGGACATGGGGTCAAGCACCGCATTGCTGTCCATCGCCATGTGGCCCGTGGCCGTCTGCGTTTTCCTGTCCTTTCTGATCATGATTCCCCTTCAGATGCAATACCTGTTGCGCAGTTTTAAAACCGTAGATGAAGAACATGACGCGGGCGAAGAGGAGAGCGCGAAATGACGCCATTCACCATTGGTTGCATCGGCATGGCCGCTCTGGTGGTCGCCATTTTTCTACGTGTGCCCATCGGCATGGGAATGATCGGCATTGGTGCGCTGGGCTTTGCCGCCATATCCGGCATTAATCCCGCGCTGGGCATCCTGCGCAGTGTGCCCTATGAAACCTACGTCAACTACAATTACTGTGTGGTGCCGCTCTTTCTGATCATGGGCAACTTCGCCTTCAAATCCGGCATCAGTAACGATCTGTACTACGCCGTGCATCGGCTCATGGGCAAGGTCAAAGGCGGCCTGGCCATGGCTACGGTGGCGGCCTGCGGGGGGTTTGCCGCCATTTGCGGCTCGTCGGTGGCCTGTGCGGTGACCATGGGCGTGGTTGCCCTGCCGGAAATGAAGAAATACAAGTACGATTCCGGTCTGGCTACCGGCGTGCTTGCGGCAGGCGGCACACTGGGCATTCTCATTCCGCCGAGCACGATCATGATCCTGTACGGGATCATCGCCGAGCAATCCATCGGCGAACTGTTCATGGCGGGCTTTCTGCCGGGCCTGCTCCAGGCGGGCATATACATCTCCATGGTAGGCTGGCTGGTCAAACGCAAGCCCGAACTCGGCCCGCCCGGAGAAACCTGCTCCATAAAGGAAAAAGTACATGCCCTTTCCCGCGTGTGGAGCATCATCGCCCTGTTCGTGCTGGTCATCGGCGGCATCTATTCCGGTCTGTTCACGCCCAATGAAGCGGCGGGCATTGGCGCGTTCGGTGCGTTTCTGCTGGGCATCTCCAGGTGCAAGGGAAAGCGGAAGAAATTTTTCGTGGACAGCATGGTGGAATCCATCTCCACCACCGGCATGAGCTATGTGATCATGGTCGGGGCCATGGTTTTCGGCTATTTTCTGGCCGTCAGCCGTGTGCCCTTTGAATTGGCGGAACTTATCGGTTCCACCGGAGCCAGCCCCATGATCGTGCTGCTGGCCATTCTCGCCATTTTGTTGCTGCTCGGATGCTTCATGGATTCCATGGCCATTGTGCTGCTCACCGTGCCTATTTTCATGCCGCTCATCAGCAAGTTCGGCATTGATCCCATCTGGTTCGGCATTCTGGTGGTGCGCGTGACGGAAATGGGGTTGATCACCCCGCCCGTGGGCCTGAACCTCTTTGTCATCCAGGGCGTGGCCAACGTGCCCATGGCCACAGTTTTCCGGGGTGTACTGCCCTTTATCGGCATGGACTTCCTGCATCTGTTCCTGTTGCTGACCTTCCCGAAAATTACTCTGCTCCTGCCCCAATTGCTGATGTAGGAAAAGCCAGCAGACGACAACAAGAGCATTTCAGAATTGAAAGGCACCGGGAAAACCCGATGCCTTTTTCTGTTGCGCTTTGTTTGGCCAGAAAATCTGCCGAAAAAAGGGAAAACTGACTCTAAGATACCGGCCATATTCAGAAACGCTCACTCCGCCAACATACTTTTGCCCAGCAGCATAATCTTCCCCTGTTCACGGAGGATCAGGCCGTCCACTTCCAGTTCCTTCAGCAGACGGTTGACGCTGACCCGATGAAGCCCAAGGTATTCGGCAAGTTCATTCTGCGAAACATGCACCTCGCGCGCACCGTCCCTTTCCCCGTCCATACGGTCGGCTATATTCTCCATAATGAACAGCAGACGTCTGGCCCCCGGCAGGCAGGCGAAAAATGCCAGATCCGTTCCCATGGAGCGGGCCTTACACGCCAGACTGAACAGAAAAACCCTGCGGAATCCCGCATCTCCCGCCAACAAATCTTCAGTGACATCCGGCGAAAAATAATACACCACACAGGTGCACAGCGGCGATACTTCCGTCAGCCCCTGCTTCCGCTGCGCGTAGGCCACATCGTGAAAAAAATGTCCCTCCCTGGCGATGAACAAAGCCTTACTTTGCCCGTCCACCAGAATACGACGCACGATAACCAGCCCGCTTTCCACATAATAAACACCCCCGCGCATCGGTGCTTGTTCGCCCTTTGCCAGGAGCTGACGCTCGCCTTTTGCCAGCACTTCCCGGCGTAGAGGAAGCCCTTTGTTCAGAATAAACAGCTCTTCCAGATCATCCATGTCGTCTTCCGTCCGTACAGGCGGCAAAATGCGCTCTCGTGTAACATTTGTTTCAGAAAAAAATCACAAGACGTGGATACTCCTGTCAACCATCTTTTTACAGGAGGATCCGAACATGCCCCCGGTCATTGACGAATCAAAATGTATCCATTGCGGCAAGTGCGCCGACATCTGCCCTCTGGCGGTCATTCTCTTCCGGAAGGGAGACCGCACCGCACCGGCGATCCGTTATCCGGACGAGTGCTGGCATTGCAATGCCTGTGTGCTGGACTGCCCGCGGAGCGCGATTTCGCTTCAGGTTCCGCTCAATTACATGCTGCTGCGGATCGACGCATCCCAACTCAAGCCGAACAAGGAGTAACATGCCATGATACCCGTCAACAAGCACCTTTCCACCGACGTACTTATCGTGGGCGGCGGCATTGCCGGCCTCTCCGCCGCCATTTCCGCCCGCCGCTCCGGCGCGAAAACCCTGATCGCGGAAAAGGCAAATACGCTGCGCAGTGGTTCCGGGGCCACGGGCAACGACCATTTTATCTGTTATATTCCGGAAAAGCACGGGCCGGATGTCAACGTCATTGTGAAGGAAGTGCAGCAGAGCATGATGGGCGCAAATCAGGATGTCCCCCTGACCCGGCGCTTTCTGGAAAAAAGCTTTGATATTGTGCAGCTCTGGCACTCCTGGGGTATCAATATGCGCATCGACGACGACTGGACCTTCATGGGCCATGCCTTCCCCGGGCGTCCGCGTATCTTTCTCAAATATGAAGGGGATGAACAGAAACCCATCCTGACGCGTGAGGCGAAAAAGGCCGGGGCGGAGATTCTCAACCACCACATGATTATCGATCTGATCCGTACGGAGAACGGCGCCGCCGGGGCGCTGGCTCTTGACGTTTCCGGTGAAGAACCCGCCTTTACCATCATCCGCGCGAAGTGCGTGGTGCTCGCCGCCGGAAGCGGCAACCGTCTGTATACCTCAAAAAATACGCCGGGAGCACTGTTCAACACCGGCCTGTGCCCCGGCTGTACGGCCTCGGCCCAGGCGCAGGCCTGGCGCATCGGAGCCAGACTGGTCAATATGGAACAGCCCGTGCGCCACGCCGGCCCCCGGTATTTCACCCGCGTGGGTAAAGCTACCTGGATCGGCATCTACCGCTACCCGGACGGACGCCTGCTCGGCCCCTTTGTGACCGAGGCTACCAAGGAACTCGGGGATGTGACCTCCGATGTCTGGAATTCCTCATTCACCGACGTGATGCACAACGGCACAGGCCCGGCCTATATCGATTGCTCCGGTGTTTCAGCCGACGATCTGGCGTTCATGCGCCGGGCCATGGCCAGCGAAGGGCTGACTGGCCTTGTCAATTACATGGATGAACAGGGCATCGACCCCGCTGTGCACGCCATTGAGTTCAGCCAGTTTGAACCCCAGCTCATGGGACACGGCGTTCAGATCGACATCAACGGCGAAACCGATATCCCCGGCCTGTACGCGGCAGGCGACGCTATTGGCAACTGTCGTGCGGATCTTGGCGGCGCAGCCGTATACGGCTGGATCTGCGGCGAACATGCAGCGCAAAATGCCGCCGGGCGCGCGCTGCTTTCCGAATACGACGAAGAGGAAAACACATGGCTCCAGGAACGCATGTCCTACTACAGTGCCTTCCATGAACGAAAAACCCGCCACGGCTGGCAGGAAATCAACCGGGGCCTCCAACAACTGATGTCCGACTACGCCAATATCGGCCCCCATTACAACCGCTCCGACAATCTGCTGCGCGCAGGCCTTAACTATCTGGCTGATATGCGCGCTCTGGCTGAAAAGGAGATGAGCGCGCCCGATGCCCACACCCTGATGCGCGCAATAGAAACCCTTGACCTCATGGACTGCGGCGAGGTCATCATGAACGCGGCCCGCGAGCGCAGAGAAACGCGCGGCATGCATATACGCTCCGATTTCACGTTCACCAACCCCCTGCTGAACGACAAATTCCTGACCATCCGACGCGAAAATGGCGAACCGGTTCTGGCATGGCGAGACAAGCTGACTGCATAACAAACGGACAACGCCCGCCGGGGGTTCGCCCAACATGTTGACCATCGGTTTGCTGCAAAGTACTGCCAACGTGACGATCAGCTTTTCTGAATGGTCCCTTGTCGGCATTCCCATGGTCCTCGTCCTGGTTCCTGCCGCGTGGTGGATTCTCGTCAAAATCTTCCCGCCCGAAATCGCCGCCTTGCAGGGCATGGACGCCATGGCCCGCGACTACGCGGCTCTCGGCCCCATGCGCAAGGAGGAAAAACGCTTTCTGCTTATCCTCGCCGTTAATCTGCTGCTCTGGAGCACCGACAAACTGCACGGCATTCCTCTGCCCGCCGTTTCCGTCCTTGGTGGCACGCTCTTCTGTCTGCCCGGCGTCGGACTCATAGACTGGGAAGCGGACAACAAACGTATCGGCTGGGACATCATCATGCTGGTGGGCGCGGCCAACGCGTTGGGCATGATCATCTGGGAAAGCGGCGGAGCACTCTGGATCGCCACCTCTTGCCTCGGCGGCATCGCCAGCCTGCCACTTCCGATCATCATCGCGGGCATTTCCCTGTTTACCGTGGCCATTCATCTCCTCATTCCCATCGCCCCTGCGTTAATTGCCGTTCTCCTGCCCGCCGTGGTAGCTCTGGCCGACAATATGGGCGTTTCCCCAGCGCTGCTGGCTCTGCCCATGGGATTCAGCGCCTCCGCCTCTCTGCTGCTTCCCATCGAGACCATCACTCTTGTCACCTACCCCGCCGGATACTACCGCATGTTCGACATGTTCAAACCCGGTAGCCTCATTGCACTGTGCTGGGTTGCAGTCATGACTGCGCTCATGCTGCTCATCGGTAGACCGCTCGGGCTGCTCTGAACTTATCCCGTAACTAAATGCCACAGACCTTGCTGACGATGTCAGCGAGGTCTGGTGTTATTTATTGCTTGTTATCCAAAAAATTTGATTCTCCATAACACTCATTTCCTAAAATAATCAATTCCTGTTGCAATATCAACTAACTCTACATAAGTAGATTATATATATTTCAATAGTGTATACTACCAAAATATATATTTTTAAATACATATTATTATAACTATTTATATTATCACATTATTTTCCATCTTATGCTCAACAAAACATGGATAATTGCAAACTATATATCCATATTTTTCATAACACGACACATAAAATGATTAATATATGTAAAAAAATATTAATATTTCATATTGATACAAATTAAAAACTAAAAAACAATGTAATTTTATAAAATATTCATATATAAATGAACAAAATATACAATTACACAAAATTTATTAAATATTGTTCAATATAAAATATCAACACTCATACTATGAGCAAAATAATAATCACTTGCATAAATTTATTATAATGAATATTTTTATTAAAATATAATGAATTTTCCAATGCGAACTGATTGATGCAGGAGAGGAAATATGGAAGTCATAACAACCCATATAGACGGAGTGTTGCTGATCAAACCGAAAATCTTCGGTGACGCACGCGGCTATTTTATCGAGACATGGCAGGAAAAGCGCTATGCGGAATCTGGCGTGGGCTATCATTTCGTGCAGGACAATCACTCCACTTCCCACTGTGGTGTACTGCGGGGCCTGCACTATCAAACCGCGTTTGCACAGGGTAAACTGGTTCATGTTTCGCTTGGCACTATTTTTGATGTGGCGGTGGATATCCGTCCGGGTTCTCCTACCTTCGGCCAGTGGTACGGGGCGGAACTTTCCGCCGAAAATCAGCATCAGCTCTGGCTGGCCCCCGGTCTTGCCCACGGTTTTGCCGTCCTGAGCGAAGCAGCCCATTTCCATTACAAGTGTACGGAATATTACCATCCCGAAGTGGAAGCCTGCCTGCGCTGGGATGATCCGGAACTGAATATTGCCTGGCCTGTAAAAAATCCTGTCCTTTCCGATAAAGACAAACACGGCATGAGTTTTGCGGACTACCGCAGAACACTCTACTCCTGAGCACCCTGCTCGTGTACCTTTTCCCCCGGCATGGGTATGCCCAGCTTGCGCATCCGCGTTCTGAGCGTGGAATAATGGATATCCAGAATCGCGGTGGCGGAATCCGCCCCGGTCAGTTTACCCCCACAGTGCTCCAGAACGTCGCGGATATAGCGATCCTCCCAATCGCGCAGGGTGGGCCAGTCGCGCTCTTTGGGGGCGGCGGCGTTCTTTGTGCTTTCCTCCGGAGCTGGCGTCATTTTTCCGGGTAAAGGGCGGATGGTAAAGCGCAAACGCTCCCCGGCGTCGCCCGTGCTGTTCTCCAGTAGTGCCCGTTCCACCACATGTTCCAGCTCGCGCACATTGCCCGGCCACTCATAATGATACAGGCTGTGCAAATCTCTTTCCTCCACCTGAGGCACAAAGGGCAGCCCCATCTTTCGGCTCTTGGTACGGATAAAATGGGCTACCAGCGGCGTGATATCCCCCTTGCGCCGGATGAGCGGAGGAATTTCAATGGGAAAGACGGAAAGGCGAAACCATAAATCCTTACGGAAGCGGCCATCAACCACCTTGCGCGGCAAATCGTCATGCGTCGCCGCGATAACCCGCACATCCACGGGAAAAAACTTTGTGCCGCCCACACGCCGCAGCAGGCCGCCGTCCAGCACGCGCAGCAGGCGCACCTGGGCAGACAGGGACATTTCCCCTATTTCATCCAGAAACAGCGTACCACCTTCCGCCATTTCAAAATAACCGGGGCGTGAGGCCTGTGCGCCGGTGAACGCGCCCTTTTCATGCCCGAACAATTCACTGTCCAGCAGGCTTTCCGGAATGGCCCCGCAGTTGACCTTGACCAGCGGCCCGTCCTTCCGGGCGGAAAGCTCGTGGACCATGTCTGCCACGGCTTCCTTGCCCACGCCCGTTTCCCCCATGATCAAAACCGTACTGTCCACCCGTGCCACCTGCTCGGCCATGCGCCGCACGCCAGCCAGCCCCGGACACAGACATATCTTCTCTTTCCCGCTCAGGCCGGTCACGGACGCGGGCGGCGCGCCATGCAGCTTGATGCCGGACAGATTGCCCCGCAGCTCCTCCGCCAGCGGCCCGAGCAAGCGACGCAGACCGGCCAAATCTTCTTCATCAAACGCATCCGATTCGTCCGCCCAGAAATTGAACACGAAAATGGCGTTCCCGGTACGAAACAGGGGAAGGCGCATCAGGGCGCGATGCTGTAAATAGGGGACATCTGCATTGCGCTCGTCCTTCAGCATCTCCGGCTTTTGATACGGGCGCAGATCCCGCAGCACAATATCATCCGTTATGTGTTCCCTGTCCACCATGGGCGGCAGCTTGCCCGCCACGCTGTATTTATTGGAAACATTAACCGTGCTGGTGTCGGACATGGAAATGATCGTAGCGCCGTCCGGCGTGCAGAACAGGGAGTTGATACGCACCACAGGCAGGAACTGGCGCAGCATGTCGTGCAGGTACAGGAGCACATGGCGCAAGCCCCCCATACGGTACATCACCAGGCAGGACATAGCCGCCGAATCGGACGAGAACATGCTGAGTTTATCCATAACACCCCTTATAAGAATACGCTGTATTTTTATAATAGCACTGATAAAATCACACAAGCATGTATCGTTACACGTATTTAACATGTTGTTTTTATTGCATGAGAATTACGGCACGATCTTTGCTATCATAAAAATATCACAGGTGCACCCCTCTTTCCGACCAGGAGGGTGCGCCTCACAATCCCGCGTGCCGCACAAGGTAGCGGAGGCATGCGGAACACCCCAACGAGACAGAAAATCATATGGAGGACATCATGAAAAAGGCGGGAGCGTTGCTCTTTACGGCCCTGTTTGCCCTTTCCGGTGTTTTGCCCGGCT
Organism: Pseudomonadota bacterium; assembly: GCA_023450535.1. Classification (GTDB taxonomy): domain Bacteria; phylum Desulfobacterota; class Desulfovibrionia; order Desulfovibrionales; family Desulfovibrionaceae; genus Mailhella. The sequence goes on from JAEXGX010000280.1 coordinate 8,496, forward strand.
CCGCGCAGGCCGCGCCGGAGTATACCCTCAGCCTCAACCTGCCCATTCCTCCCATCCATACCCGCTGGCAGGGGCCGTTGAAAGCCTGGGTGGACGAGGTGGAAAAACGCAGTCAGGGCCGCCTGAAAATCGAACCTTATTTCGCGGAAGCCCTCAGCCCCCGTTCCGAAGCGTTTGAATCAGTGAAGTCCGGTATCGCGGATATTACCGAATGCGCCTACGAAGCCAATTCCGGCCAGTTTCCCTTCCATGAGGGCATTTTGTCCATTTCCTCCCCGGCCCTCTTCCTTGGAGACGGCACCGCACTGGTCAAGGGCATGTACGAGCGCTTTCCGCAGGTGCTCAATGAGCTTGACGGAGTCAGGCTCTTGTTCACCCATGCCTGTGGTTCCTTGAGCATCGCCACGACCAGGAAACCCGTTCGCACTCTGGATGACCTCAAAGGGCTCAAGATCAACGCCAACAGCGCGATGATCGCCGAACGCCTGAAAAAACTGGGAGTGTCCGTAGTTTCTCTGCCTCTGTCCGACCTGTATTCCGCCATGGAACAAGGCGTTATTGAAGGAACGACCATGTCTCCCGAGCTGCTGGTGTCCCGCCGCTACGGGGACCCCCTCAAGTACATTACGGAAATTTCCGTGCAGAACACATTGTTCTACTGCGTCATAAACCAGGATGTGTACAACGGACTGCCCGACGATCTGCGCCAGATACTGGACGAGGTTTCCGGCGAGTTCGCCGACAAGGCCTTTGCCGAATACTGGAAAATGGCGGACATCAACGCCATGCGCAAGTGGATAGCCGACATGGGCGGCAAGGAAGTCATTCTGCTCAGCAGCGCGGAATACGACACGGCGCGCGACGCCATGCAGCCCCCGGTAGACGCGTGGTTCGAGATGCTCTCCTCGCGCGGCCTGCCCGGCGCTGACATGAAGACGGCCTTTTACGAACTGGAAAACAAGCTCGGCGAAAAATGGGCGGATTCCCCCTTCTACAAGGCGTACCTGGAAGCCCGCAAATAACACCTGTATTTCTCGCGCTCCCCGCTCCAGGAGCGGGGAGCGCGGCTCGATAGAGTACTCCCGACACCCCGACGACACTATCATGTCCGGCCGCCGCGCGGCGGTACGGGTCTTTTTTCCCGGCCTTTTTTCAGGAGACCCTTATGGCATCCCCCACGCCTCCGCACGATTACCCGACCCTGCAAAAACTTTGCGACACCAGCGGCATTATTGAAAAACCACTGCGCTGGTGCGGCAATATCGGCATTGTCTTTTTCTTCCTGATGGTACTCATCACCTTCACAGATGTGTTCCTGCGCTATTTCCTCGGCAGGCCGCTGGACGGCACGGTGGAAATCACCGGTCTGATGATGGCTATGATTGTGTTCGCCTATACGGGTTACGCCCAGTATACGAAAACACATATCAGCATGGATATCATCACCCAGAAGTTGATGCCCGATTCCAAGGCCATGCTGGAGTTCGCCACCACGGTATGGTCGGCCTTCATCATCCTGCTGTGCATCTTCGCCATGACCCGCTACGGGCTGACCAACCAGAAAGCCACCCCCATTCTGGGCATTCCGTATTCCCCCTTTATCTTCCTGGGCGTGGCAGGCGTAACGCTGCTTTTTCTCGCACTGCTGCGTGATACGCTGATCGCCTTGCTCGACATGCTGCGGCAGGCGCGTACAGGTAAAATCATCTTCGGCTTCATTCTCGCCGTTGTGCCGCTGCTCATCGCCTGGTATTTCGGCACACACCGCATTCCCGGCCTGAGCGGTTTGCAAGTGGGAATTTTCGGCATCTTTTTCCTTTTCGCCCTGTTCTTTCTCGGCATGCCCATAGGTTTCGCGCTCATGGCCACGGGCCTGCTTTTTGTCTGCGTACTCCGGGGACAGGCGGCGGGCGTCACCATGTTCGGCAACTCGTGGTTCAACACAGTTTCCAACTATACCTGGGCACCGCTGATGTCCTTCATGCTCATGGGCTATGCCTGCTATTACTGCCGCTTCGGAGAAGATCTCTACCGCCTGGGCACTGCCTGGATCGGCCACATGCGCGGCGGCCTGGCCATTGGCAGCGTCGTGGCCTGCACCCTGTTCGGCGCAGTGGTGGGCGACACACTCTCCGGCACCATCGCCATGGCCGCCATTGCCCTGCCCGAGATGCGCAAGGCACGCTATGACGATAAGCTCGCCCTGGGCACCCTGTCCTGCTCCGGCACCATCGGCGCGCTGATTCCCCCTTCCACCACCTTTATTCTGTATGGCGTGCTGGCCGAACAATCCATCGGGGATCTGTTCATGGCCGGATTTTTCCCCGGTATTCTGTGCATGCTCTGCTTCATGGTCGTGATCTGGCTCATGGTCTTGAAAAACCCCGAACTTGCCCCCCGCAGGGAAAAAGCCCCTCGCTCCGAACGGCTCGCGTCTCTCAGAGGCGGACTGCCCATTGTAGCGCTGTTCATTCTGGTTATCGGCGGTATCTACGGCGGCCTGTTCACGGCCACCGAAGGCGGGGCTATCGGCGCGGCGGGTACGCTCATTCTCGGTTTCGTCATGCGCCGTCTGAAATGGGGCAATTTCCACAAATCCATGGAGGAATCCAGCCGCTTCACGGCCATGTGTTTCACCCTGCTCGGCGGAGCGACCATTCTGGGCTACTTCATGACCATGTCGCGCATGCCCATCATGCTCGCCAATTCCATCGCCAGCCTGGATGTCGCCCCCATCGTGGTGATGATCGTCATCGTGCTGGTCATCTGCTTTCTGGGCTGCTTTCTGCCCGCCATTCCGCTCATTCTCATCTGCGTGCCCATCTTCCTGCCCATTGCCAAAAGCTTTCACTGGGATCTGGTGTGGTTCGGCGTAATCTTCGCCATTCTCAACAACATGGCCTCCATTACACCACCGTTCGGGATCAATCTCTTCGTCATGAAAGGCGTGGCCGACGTACCGCTGGGCCTGATGTTCCGGGCCGCGATCCCCTTTGTTGTCGCGCTGTTCGTCTGCCTCGCACTGATCATCGCCTTCCCGCAGATTTCCCTGTTCCTGCCCCAGCTCATGAAAGTTTAACCCCGACAAAAGGAGATACCCATGCCCCCCATCATCCATGCGGATCGCTGCACTCATTGCGGCCTGTGCGCCGCCATCTGCCCCATGCATCTGTTCAAACACGAACAGGGTCAGGCCCCGGTCGTGGCCTACGCCGAGGAGTGCTGGCATTGCAACGCCTGCGTGCTCGACTGCCCGGCCAAGGCCGTGGAACTGCGCCTTCCCCTCAACTACATGGTGCTGCACGTCGATGCAGACACATTGCACGAATAGGAGTCTGGCATGTTGAAATTCAATGATCCCATCAGTACTGACGTTCTTGTTGTCGGCGGCGGCATCGGCGGCCTGTGCGCGGCAATCTCCGCCGTGCGTTCAGGCGCGAAAACCCTGGTCGCGGAAAAATCCGATACCCGCCGTTCCGGCTCCGGGGCCACGGGCAACGACCACTTCGCCTGCTACTACCCCAGACAGCACGGCGACGACATCGGCGTGATCCTGAAGGAACTGCGCCAGAGTCTGGTAGGGGCCTACCACGATGAAAAGCTCTCGCTGCGCTTCCTTGAAGAGAGCCTGCATGTGGCGGACCTGTGGCACGAGTGGGGCATCAACATGAAGCCCTTTGGGGATGACTACGAATTCATGGGCCATGCCTACCCCGACCGACCGCGTATCTGGCTCAAGTACGACGGACACAACCAGAAACAGGTACTCACCCGCCAGGCGAAAAAAGAAGGTGCGCAGATCCTGAACCATCATCCGGTAGTGGAACTCATCGTGGTCAACGGTGAAATCGCGGGCGCACTGGCTCTGGACATTTCTCGGGACGAGCCTTCCTTTACCGTCATCCGGGCAAAAAAGGTCATTCTCTCCACCGGCACGGCCAACCGGCTCTATCCGGCGGCGGGTTCGCCCGGCTGGCCCTTCAACACCGCCTTCTGCCCGGCCTGCGCAGGGGCGGCGCAGGCGCAGGGCTGGCGCATCGGCGCGAAAATGGTGAATATGGAAATGCCCAACCGCCACGCAGGGCCGAAGTTCTTCGCCCGAGCGGGCAAGTCCACCTGGATCGGCGTGTACCGTTACCCCAACGGCAAACTGCTCGGCCCCTTTGTGGACAAGGCCACCCGCTACGTGGGCGATATCACCTGTGACGTATGGAACTCCGCCTATACCGACGTGTTGCTGAACGGCTCCGGCCCGGCCTATATCGACTGCACCCAATCCAGCCCCGAAGATCTCGCCTTCATGCGCGAAGGCATGATCAGTGAAGGCCTGACCACGCTGGTGGACTACATGGACCGTACCGGGCTCGACGTCTCCAAGCACGCCGTGGAATTTATGCAGTATGAACCGCACATTATCGGACGCGGGCTGGAAATAGATTCGGACGGCCAGACTTCTATCCCCGGCCTGTACGCGGCGGGGGACATGGTCGGCAATTTCCGCGCGGACATCGCCGGAGCGGCGGTATTCGGCTGGATCGCGGGCGGGCACGCGGGCAGGCACGCGGCCTCCGCCGCCCTTCGGAACGCCGAAAAGGAAAGCTGGGTGGAAGAACGCGCCGCTTACTACAGCCGCTTTGTCGAGCGGGAACGCGGCGCTGCCTGGAAGGAAGCCAACCTGGGTCTCCAGCAAATCATGGATTCCTACGCCGCCGCAGGGCCGCACCGTCTGCGTTCCGCCACGCTGCTGACCGCCGGGCTGAAGTATCTGGGCGACCTGCGCAAGAACTCCGAAGAACAGCTCAAGGTGGACGACGCGCACAGCCTGATGCGCGCTATTGAAACCCTGGACCTCATGGATAACGGCGAAATCATCATGCATGCGGCGCTGGAACGTAAGGAAACGCGCGACATGCACCGCCGCGCCGACTACACCTTCACCAACCCTCTGCTTGCGGAAAAGTTCCTGACCGTACGCAAGCAGGGTGGCGACGTGATCAAGGAATGGCGGCCGCGCTGGAACGCCTGAGCTGTAAATCGGGGCGCTGCCCCGTGCCCCGCCGGGGGAGATTATCTCCCCCGGCCCCCCCATAGTTATAACATCGTGTAATAAATAAAGAAAATAAAATTCTATAAGAAAAAGTAATTTGCCTTTGGAAAAATTTTCAGTTCCAGTCACAGAGATAAAGACAGATGATTTTGGGCCAGCATATGGAGCTATGGCACAAAATCAACGAAAAATATCTGCGCAAATAATGTCACCAATAAGATCCTGCAATTCATTTGAATACGATTGGTATTCACAGAGTAAACTAACGAATATACGTTGATACTGTGCAATTTCTTTTTACAGCTCCACAATAGGTATGTTTCGCAATCCATCTTGCATGATTTTTCGTGCAGCCATGGGAAGCGCCTCAAGAGCAATCGTGCGGAATAACGCAGCCGCACTTTCTTTGTTTTTCGCGGTTTGTTTATCCTGAGGTATGTTTTTACTCATGAACTACACTCCAAGTAGGAGGCGAGGGTCAACGCTGAGAACCTCAGCCAGCTTGCGGGCACTCTGCTTGCCAATGGGCCGCTTGCCGTTTTCCATTTCGGAAATATGACGGCGGGGGATACCGGAGCGTTCGGCAAGCTCCACCTGGGTCATGCCTTCACGATGCCGAAAACCGGCAAGATAGGCTCCGGGGAAGGACAAATCCTTGAAAGCTTCGGCTTCCCGCCAGGGAATCGAACCTTCGGCCTGCTGATTAAGAGTCCGCTGCTCCACAGTCGTAAAGCCAAGGGCGCGCATTACCTCAAGGGCTTCCGCCATTTGGGCACTGGGGCCGGTGAAGGTCACATTGACCTCATCAGTAAGGGGCTTTTTCATGAGTGCCTGCATAGGTCACCTCCACAAGTCGAATCTCTGTTGCAATTTCTTCCCACACAGCCACATAGCTTGGCTGGCCTTTTTTCAGGTGGCAGTGGTGCAGATTGGGGCCTGGTTTGCTGTAATTGGGCCAGTCGCCTCGCACCGGGCCTTGCATTTCAATTTGCTTCATCAACGCGGCCAGATTGGCGCGGACGGGCTTTGGCAGCTTGGCCGCTCCTTTGTCCGCCTTTTTGGATAGTCGTACTTGCCAATGATTGTCGGCCATAGCTGTCTCGTGAGTTGAATGTACTAATTTTTAGTGCAAAGTCAAGACAGGCTTGCTGCCTATAATGCCTTGGTGCCCTGAATGTCTAGGTGTTTAGTCCCACAGTGAAGAGCAAATAATGGGCAGCAAGCCCCCTGCGAGGGGTTCATGGCGTCGGACAGGGGCGCCCCGGCTGCACGCCCGTTCGGGGTTCGCCAATCATACTGCCCAGAGGTGTATTGAAGGACTGGGACAGGGTTCCGTGAATGTGCCGTGCGTACAACGAGGGGTGCCGGTTCAGACCGTGCTCCGTGTAATCCACAATGCCGGCGGCGATGAGGTCGGCGTAGTCCTCGTCATTGCCATATTTGGGCAAGGCCCGCTCTTCCCGATTTTACGCCTTTGCGCTTTTGGCCCCGTCACCTTTTCCCCGCCGGTTCAGGTTCGCGCGCAACGTGGTATAGTGGATACCCAGCACTGCCGCCGCGCCTTCCGCTCCGGTCAGGCGGCCCTCTGTTTTTTTCAGCACCGCGTCAATATAGCGCGAGGTCAGTTCCTCCAGGGAAGGCCACTCCGCAAACAATTCCCCTTTGCTCTGCTTTTGGCGGGGTTTCGGCACTTCCAGCCGCAATTCTCCCACCGCATTGCCGGACCGGGCATTGATCAATGCCCGTTCCACCACATGCTCCAGCTCCCGCACGTTGCCGGGCCAGTCATACAGGTACAGCCTGTCAATCTCGTCCTGCGGCAGGTGCGGCGGCAGATGGATATGCATGGATTTTGCTTTTGCGTGGATAAAATACTCGGCCAGTGTTCTGATATCTGTTTTGCGCAGGCGCAACGGCGGTACTTCTATGGGATAAACCGCCAGCCTGTAGTAGAGATCCTGCCGGAAACGCCCCTCTTGCACCATGCTTTCCAAATCCCGGTTGGTGGCGGCCACCAGGCGCACGTCCACAGGGATGGGGCGCGGATTGCCCACCCGCATGATAACCTTGCCGTCAAGCACACGCAGCAGGCGCACCTGAGCGGACAACGGCAGTTCACCCACTTCGTCGAGAAAGAGCGTGCCGCCCGCCGCCAGTTCAAAATATCCGATGCGCGTCGTGTGCGCTCCGGTGAACGCGCCTTTTTCATGGCCGAAAAGCTCACTGTCGATCAGGCTTTCCGTTATTGCCCCGCAGTTCACCCGGACAAAGGGTCCCTTGCGGCGCGGTGAAAGCTCATGCACGGCTTCGGCCACGCCCTCCTTGCCCACCCCGGTTTCTCCCTGAATCAGCACGGTGCTTTCCGTGGGAGCAACTCTGGCCACAGCTTCCCGCACGGACGCCAGCCCTCCGCAACGCTTCAGCCCTTCATATCCCGTTCCTGATTCGGACTCGGAAACCGGAACGCTTTCAATATAGGAAAACTTGTCCTGCAGGTCCTCCGAAAGCGGCCGGATCAGCCTGTTCAACTGCTCGACATGTTCTTTCTGGAAGGCCTCACGTTCATCGCTCCAAAAATTGATGAAAAAGACATAAATTCCGCGTTTGAACAGAGGAAGCCGCAACAGAGAACAATGCGCCATGAAGGGCAGCACATAGCCGGGCAGATCCTTGCGCAAAGTTTCCTTGTATTCCGCCAGATCGCCAACCAGCAGGGGCGAAGACAGCTGATCCGGTTCGATAAACGGAGTCCGCTTGCCCGGAATGCGCCGGATAACGCCGATGTCCCTGGGCTCTGTATCCGTAACAGGCACAAACACGCTCAAATCCGTGGCCGCACACATGATGTTGATACGCACCACAGGCAACACTTCCTGAAGCAGGGTCAGCATGAAGCGCGCAGAGCTTTCCAGCCCGTTCATCCTGTACAGTACCCGGCAGGAAAAACCGCTGGAGTCAAAAAAGTCATGTTCCGCCATGAAATCTCCTTGGCTCCGCCAACGGGCAAATATTGCAAATCGCTATACAATGAATGTCGCATTTTACTATATTATTGTCTATCCCCTCCCATAATCTACTGATTTAATATCGTTATAGTTCTGGCATACTTTCTGCTACATGCGGTCTGAAATGTCTCTCTCAAAAAAGACATTAAACCTCTCATAGTTCACCCCCACAGCCCTTCTTTGAGGAGCAACCATGAACGCCAAAAAACTGTTCGTCAAAATTCTGCCCGCCGCACTGGCGGCGCTTGCCTTGTACCTTCCCGGCGCGGCCGACGCCGCGAATTATCCCAGAAAGCCCATTTCCATCATTTGCGCGTTCGGGGCAGGCACAGGAGCCGACCTGATCCTGCGCCCCGTCATTCCTTTCCTCCAGGAGGCGCTGGGAACGGATGTTGTGCCGGAATACAAGTCCGGCGCAGCGGGCATCGTGGGCGCAAACTATTTCATGACCAAGCGCGCCGACGGATACAGCCTGCTCTTTTACAACCAGCCGCATATCCTGCTTCAGGAAATGTTCATGAAAACGGCGTACAAGACCGAAGATCTTGTTCCCGTTCTCGGCCTGACCTTCCGCCCCGACTTTATCATCAGCCGTTCCGGCGACACGCGCTTCAAAAATGCCCAGGACGTACTGGACTATGCCAAGGCCAACCCCGGCAAACTGACCGTGGGCACCACGGGCGTCTACTCCGGCAACCACCTCACCTATGCTCTGCTGGAAAAGGCCACGGGCCTGAAAATGACCCGTGTGCCCTTTGAAAGCGGCGGCAAGATGGTAGCAGCATTGCTGGGCGCTCAGGTGGATGTGATCCTGTCCAGCTACATGTGGATAGGCACGTATGAGGGCCAGCTTGCCGCTCTGGCCAGTTGCACCAGCAAACGCCTCGCGCCCGATGTACCCACGCTTGAAGAATTCGGCGTCGAAGGTGTGTCGGATACGGCCAACTCGAACTTCATTTTTGCTCACAAGAATACCCCCGCGCCAGTGCTCGACTATCTGAAGGAAAAGCTGGCTCCGCTGACCCGGGACGAAGCGCTCAAGAAAGCAATGTTCGACGCCAACATGCAATATGATTACGCCGTGTACGACTGGAAGGAATGCGAAAAGGAAATTGACAATTACCGCGCGCAGATAGCCAAGGTTGAAGATCTGCTTCGGGAAGCCCGGAACGCTCAATAGCCCCGCCAGACACGCGGTTTTCGCGCAGTGTGCCGCGCGCCTTTTCCCGAGCTTTTTGCCGAGGAGGATAATCCCCAATGTTCGATCTGATTCTGCAAGGCATCATGGAATGCCTCACCCCTGTCAATCTGCTCGCCATGCTGATTTCCGTCCCTCTGGGGATCATGGTGGGCTGCCTGCCGGGTTTCGGGGCCGCCACGGGTCTGGTGCTGGTGCTGCCCATGACCTATTCCATGGAACCTTCCACCGCTTTCGTCGCCCTTACGGGCATCTATCTCGGCGCGGAATACGGGGGTTCCATCTCTGCCATTCTGATCAACACGCCGGGCACGGCCGCTGCCGTTGTCACCAGCTTCGACGGCCACAAGATGGCCCAGCAGGGCAAAGCGCGTGACGCCCTGTTCATTTCCAACATCGCCTCGTTCAGCGGCGGCATGATTGGCGGTTTGTGCATGCTGCTGTTCATGCCTCTGCTTGGCTCCTTTGTGCTCAAGTTCGGCGCGGGGGAAATATTTGTCCTGTCTGCGGCAGGGCTGCTTCTCGTAGGCTCCGTGACCAGAGGCAACCGCATCAAAGGCGTTATTTCCGTCGGGCTGGGGCTGTTATTTACCTTTGTGGGCGCGGACGGTGTGACAGGGTTCTCCCGCCTTGATTTCGATGTGCCCGTACTGGTGGGAGGGCTTCCGCTCATCGCCGGACTGCTCGCCATGTTTGCCATTCCACAAATGCTGGACGTAGCCATGAGCCAGCGGCAGGACACCAGCAGAATCGCAATGGGAGAAGGCGGCCTGCGCGGAAACCTGAACATGTTCAGCCACTACCTGCGCAAGATCTATCGCAAATATCCCCTGAACATCATGCGTTCCAGCCTTATCGGGGTGATCATCGGCATCGTCCCCGGCGTGGGAGCGGCGGTATCCAGTATGGCCGCCTACTCTGCGACCCAAAAGGCATCGAAGCATCCTGAAAGCTTCGGTCACGGCGAAGAAGAAGGCATTGTCGCGCCGGAGTCGGCCAATAACGCGCTGGTGGGCGGTTCGCTCATTCCGGTGCTTTCCCTGGGCATTCCCGGCTCACCGGCAGCGGCGCTGTATATGGGGGCGATATTCCTGCACGGCATGACCCCCGGCCCTAATTTTCTGCTCAAGCAGGCTGACCTGGTTTATCTCCTGATCATGGCCGTATTTCTCTGTTCCGTAGTGCAGCTTATTCTGGGAGCGCTGACCATCGGAACCTTCGCCAATATCCTTAAGGTGCCCGCATCCCGCCTTTTTCCCGCCGTCATCGCGGTATGCTGCATCGGAGCCTATGTGGTGAGAACTCTTGAGTTCGACATTTCCTTTTTTATCTGGCTGGGCCTCTTCTCCTATGTTCTGAGTGTACTCGGATTCAACATGGGGGCCATAGTGCTCGGGGCCTTCCTCGCCCCAACCATGGAAAAAGCGCTCATAGAGGCTATGAACATTGCTCCGGCCATGGGCGGCCTTATCCCCTATTTCATGAGCCGCACTGTAGCTATGGTCATGCTGGCGCTTGTTCTCGTCTATCTTGCGTACATTTTTGTCAGTTCATGGCGGCAGGCCCGCATCTGTCCGCCGGGTGAAGAGGAAGGAGTGTGCCTGCCTGCCGAATGGAAGGGGGAACGTGGCACAGATCTCGCGGCCTTCATTCTGCTTATCGCCGCCAGCCTCTGGCTTGCCTCAATTTGTGCGGATTATCCCTTCAAGAGCCGCGTCTTTCCTCTGCTCACCTTTGCCATCATCATTCTTTGCTGCGTCATCGGCATTATCCGCTGCATCTTCTTCAGTGGAAGTTACGGCGGCCGCAATACCTCGCCCCTGGCCCGCATTCCCTGGAAGAAGCTCGCCGTGCTGGGTGCATACATGATCGCCTATCTTCCGCTTATGAAGATGATCGGCTTTTACGCGGCCACCATTCCCTACATGATCGCCAACAGCCTGACCATTCACCACTGGCAGGAAAGAAACATCACAAAACGGCGCGTTCTGTCAGACATTCTGTTCGCCGTTATCTACACCGTTATCGTCTACCTTGTGTTCACCGTCATCTTTCTCTCCGAAATGCCCATGCCCGAATGGCTGGAATATATGGAATTCTAACCTTTCCCTCCGACTGCGGGGTGAATTGCCGCCCCGCCCCCTTCTCAGGAGATTCCCATGTCCGCACTGAAAAAGCTGCTCGAACCGGGCCGCATCGGCCCGCTTGAACTCAAGAACCGCCTTATCTATTCCGCCATGGATCTGCGCTCCACCGACGGGCACGGGCATATCAGTGACGAAGCCGTAGCCTCCCTTGCGGAACGGGCGAAACACGGCGTGGGGCTGGTCTGCTTTCCCGGCGTCTATGCCTGGTCACAGCCCAATACCCCCTACGGCAAAACCATTTCACTGGAAAGCGACGATTTCATCCCCCAGCTCCGGCAGGCCGCAAACAAGGTGCACAACGCAGGTGCGAAAATGATGTTGCAACTCGGCGCACGCGGCACACGCATTGAAGGCAGCCCCGCCACAACCGGCCCTTCTTCCATGCGTTTCGGCTATGAAACCATGATTCCTCGCGCTCTGACTGTGGAAGAAATCAGGGAACGCGTGAGCTGGATGGGCGACGCCGTGCGCCGCGCGCGGGAGGCGGGCGTGGACGTAGTGGAAATCCACGCCTGCACTGGCAAGCTGCTGTCCATGTTCCTTTCGCCCTACAGCAACCACCGCACCGACGAATACGGCGGCAGTACGGAGAACCGTACTCGCTTCCTGCGGGAAGTCATTGCCGACGCACGGGCCAAGGCGGGAGAGAACTTCCCCCTCAGCGTGCGTCTCACCGTAGATGACATGCTGCCCGGCGGCATCGACCTGGAAGAAGGCGTCGCCATTGCCAAAATCATCGCCCCGCTGGCAGACGCCCTGCAACCCTCAGGCGGCACACAGGAAAGAATATGGAATATCTCCTGTTCCTATTTCTTCCCGCAGGGCTATCTGCTTCCCGCCACGGAAGCGATAAAAAAAGCCTGCGCGACGCCCGTCATCGCCATGGCGAAGCTTGGCGAACCCCTGCTGGCGGAAAAAATACTGGAAGAAGGCAAGGCCGACTTCATCAGCCTCGGACGCCCTCTGCTCACCGATTCGCGCTGGCTGGAAAAGGCGCAGGCGGGGGACTACGCCTCCATCCGCCGCTGCATCGGCTGCCTGAACTGCTTTACTTTCAATGACCGCAAGGAAATCCAGCCTCCACGGGTGAGTTGCACGGTCAACCCGGAGCTGCTGCGCGAGGCGGAATATGACTCCCCTGCCCGCGCCGCTGTTTCCAAGCGCGTGGCCGTGGCCGGAGGCGGGCTTGCAGGCATGGAATGCGCGCGGGTTCTTGCTCTGCGCGGACACACGGTGGATTTGTACGAGCAGGCCCCGGAATTCGGCGGCCAATGGATTGTAGCCGCCCACGCCCCACACAAGCACGAAGAAAAGACCCTCATCCCCTGGCTGGAACGGGAACTGCGCAAACTCGGCGTCAAGCTGCATACCGGCGTCCAAGTCACGGCGGACATGCTGAAAGCAGCGGATTTCGACGAAATCGTGCTGGCCACGGGGGCGCGGCCTTGCTCTCTGCCGCTTCCCCTGCCTGCCCCCGGCCCCGGCCTGGTGCAGGGCAACGACATCATCATGGATCAGGCCGAAGTTGGTCAGCGCGTCGTCGTCATCGGCGGCCGTTACATCGGGATGGAATGTGCGGTCAAGCTGGCAGAAAAGGGATGCCATGTCTCTCTGGTCGATGCGTTGGAAATCGGTCATGGCGCCAATCCGCGCATTCTGGGCCTGTACCGGAACAGGATGGTGGAAAATGACGTCCACCTGTTCCCGAATTCCCCGGTACTGCGCTTTATGGATTACGGAGTGGATATCGCACATCTGAACAGCATGCTCAGCCTCCCGGCGGATACCATCGTATTGGCCGTAGGTACCCGCCCGGTCAACGAGCTCGGCCCGGAACTCGACACACTGGGCCTGAAGTATCGCCTCATCGGCGACTGCAAACGCGTCGGCGATGCGCTGTACGCCATGCGCGACGGCGCAGAAACCGCGTTTGAAATTTAATTTACAGGGGGAGGGGAACCTTTCTGAAGAAAGGCTTCCCCTCCCCCTGCCCCCTCCCTTCCCAAGACTTTCATCAGGTACCTATCATGGCGTATCCTTATCTCTTTTCCCCCGGAAAAATCGGCTCCCTCGATACCCCCAACCGCTTCGTGCAGACGCCGGTGCAGACGCGCGGCGGCGATGCGGACGGTTACGTCACGCCGGAGCTTGTCGCGTTTCACCGCGCGCGCAGTCATGACGGAAAAGGGCCGGGTCTGGTCATCGCCCAGCAAAGCTTTGCCTGGCCCGCGGTGAAACTGGCCCGTGGCCTGGCCCTGTGGGACGACAAATATATTGAAAAACTCGCCGTTCTCGCTTCCGCCATCAAACATGGAGGTTCCCGCGCTGTTCTCCAGCTCGGCGGCTCCGGCTCCCGCCTCGCAGGCATCAACATCGCTCCTTCCCCGGTTGTCGGGTCATGGAACATGCAACGCCCTCGTGAAATCTGCCGGGACGAGATGATGCACTATCTGCGCTGCTATGCCGAGGCGGGCCGCCGTCTGTACGAGGCGGGTTTTGAAGGAGTTTCCCTGCATGGCGGAGCGGGTAAATTCATTTCCCAGTTTCTCTCCCCGTGGAGCAACCGGCGCACGGACGAATTCGGCGGCAGTGCGGCCAACCGCGTGCGTTACCCCAGCCTGATCATGAACGCTATCCGGGAGCAGACCCGCTCCGACTTTCCCGTCATTTTCCGCGTATTCTGTGCCGAACACACGGAAGGAGGACTCCGCCGCGAAGAAGGTATTGAGCAGATTGCCCGGCTCGCGGAAAACGGAGTGGATGCCTTTCTGCTCGGCACCGGTGCGCAGGAAAGCCTGTGGAATGACTGCCCCCCTTATTGCATGCCGGAAGTACCGGGCCTGGAAGATTTTCTTGCGGTGAAAAAGGCTCTGCCCGGCGTCACCCTCATCGCCAACGGCGGCATTCATGACCCGAACCTGGCGGAAAAACTTGTAAAGGAAGGAAGCAGCGACTTTATCGGCCTCTGCCGCCCCTTGCTCGCCGACCCTGACTATGTAGACAAAGTGCGCCGGAACAAGCCGGAAGATATTCGTTCCTGCCTGCGCTGCAACAACTGCCAGACCTGGGAAAACCGCCCCTGGCTGGCCGGGCGCGGCATGTGCTGCACCGTCAACCCCGCCCTCATGGTAGAGGAGCGTCTTGCCAACCGCCCGACCGAAACGCCGAAGCACGTCGTTGTGGTCGGCGGAGGATTGGCGGGCATGTCCGCCGCCGCGACGCTGGCGGAGCGCGGACATCGGGTTGTTCTGCATGAAAAGACGAGCGAACTGGGGGGCCAGTGGCTTGCGGCCTCGGCGGGCGCAGACAAGCCCCCCTTCCGAGCACTCACCAGCGGCCTGCTGAACCGCCTGCGTGACGCGGGCGTGAATATCCGCCTGAATTCTGCTCCGGACAAGGCCGCCGTTCTCGCGGACGCTCCCGAAGCCGTGGTACTCGCCACCGGAGCATACCCCCGCACGCTCAACGGCGTGGATATCCTTCCTTCGCCAAAAGAAAACAGCATCGCCCGCGTTTTTGGCGTCGATGTGCTGCGCGGCGCGCTGGATGGCGCGAAACCGGGCAGAAAGGTCGTGGTACTGGGCGGGCGCTACATCGGCATGGAGGCCGCTATCAGACTGGCAGAGCAAGGCCACGACGTTTCTCTGGTGGAAATGAACGAAATAGGAAAAGGACTCATTCCCCGCATCCGCGGAGTGCTTTTCCACAGGCTGACGGCGCTCAGCGTACGCCTGTTCCCGTCTTCCTCGCTGTTCCGCATCACTTCGCAACAGGTAGAGGTGGCGCACGGCGGTTCGGTTTTCCCGCTGGATGCCGATACGCTCGTTCTGGCTATCGGAACCGTGTCCGACAAAAGCCTCCAGCAATACGACTTCGGCGTACCAGTGTTTACTGTGGGCGATTGCGGCCATGTCGGGGACGCACGGGAAGCCGTGGCGCAGGGAACAGAACTGGGCTTGTATCTTTGAACATATTTTCAACCTCCAACACAGGAGTACAAACATGCCTCCGGTTATCGACAGAAACAAATGCATAGGCTGCGGCACCTGCGCGGATATCTGCAATTCGCATATTTTCGTGCACGACCGCGCCGTGGACAAGGTTCCCCAGATCAAGTTCCCTGAAGAATGCTGGCACTGCGACTCCTGCGTCATTGACTGCCCAAAGGAGGCCATCACCCTGCGTATTCCCCTTTCTTACTCGCTGCTGCACGTCAACGCGTCCACCCTCAAACTGAAGGAGAGCAAGTGATGATCCCGGTACGAAAGATTCTTGAAGCGGATGTCGTTATTGTCGGCGGGGGTATCGGTGGAGCCATGGCCGCCATTTCCGCCAAGGAAGCTGGCGCGGAACGCGTCATCGTTCTGGAAAAATGCAACGTGCGCCGTTCCGGTTCCGGGGCCACTGGCAACGACCATTTCAGTTGCTATATTCCTGAAGTGCACGGTCCGGATGTCGAGCCGGTGCTCAAGGAAGCCATGGGCAGCCTGATCGGGCAGAACAAGGATCAAAGCATGATCCGCCTGCACCTGGAGGAAAGTTTCGAGCTCGTCAAAAAATGGGAAGAATGGGGCATCAACATGCGCCCGCTGGGCAAGTGGAACTTTCAGGGGCATGCTCTGCCCGGCAAGCCCCGCGTTTTCCTCAAATTCGATGGGCGCAAACAGAAGGCCGTTCTGGCCGAACAGATGAAAAAACACGGCGTCGAGGTTCTGAACCATCACCCCGTGGTGGAACTGGCCAAGGTTGACGGCCGCATCGCCGGCGCTCTGGCGCTGGACATCAGCACGCCCGAACCGGGCTTTGTGCTGGTCAAAAGCCCCAATGTCATCATCTCTACCGGTTTGACGCACCGTCTGTACACCAACGCCGCCACCCCTTCACGCATGTTCAATACCTCCCACTGCCCCAACTGCGCGGGCGGGCAGGCTCTGGGCTGGCGGGTTGGCGCAAAGATGGTGAACATGGAGATTCCCTATACCCACGCGGGGATCAAATATTTCCAGCGCGCAGGCAAGGCCACCTGGATCGGCGTGTACAAATATCCAGACGGGCGCCCCCTCGGCCCCTTTGTGACCAAACCGAGCGCCGAGTACGGCGACGTGACCGCCGACATCTGGAACACAGCGTTTTCCGATGTCATGCATAACGGAAGCGGCCCGGCCTATCTGGATTGCTCCGAATGCACGCCGGACATGCTTGCCTACATGCGTCAGGCCATGTTCGACGAAGGGCTTTCCGCCCTGATTCACCATATGGACAGCAAGGGTATTGACCCCGGCAAGCACGCCGTGGAGTGCATGCGCTACGAACCCACCCTGCACGGGCGCGGGCTGGACGTGGACAAGGACGGGCGCTGCTCCGTTCCCGGCCTGTTCGCAGCGGGCGATCTGGTGGGCAACGCGGGGTGCGGCCTCGGGTTGGCAGCATGGCTGGGCTGGCGCGCGGGCAAGACGGCCGCCGAGGATACTGCGGTTGTTCCCGTTCGGCCGGGCGCCCCCGATGACTTGGCCTGCGTTCCCGCGATTAAAACCAAAATGGAGCTTCTTTCCGCCTTCATGGAGCGCGAAGACGGTCCGGACTGGCAGGAAGCGAACAATGCCCTGAACCAGATCATGGATGACTATGCCCCGGCTGGTCCATACAAGGTGCGCTCGGAATCCCTGCTCAACGCCGGGCTTTCCTACCTCGCGCAATTGCGGGAGGAAACGCTGGACACACTCCGGGCAAGCTGCTCACATACCCTGATGCGGGCCGCCGAAGTTCTGGATCTGTTCGACTGCGCGGACGCCATCCTCCACGCCGCGCTGGAACGCAAAGAAACCCGCGCCGCGCACAAACGTTCCGATTACACTTTTACCAACCCTCTGCTGTCTGAAAAAATGCTGGACATTTCTCTGGCGGGCGACGGATCGGTCGCCGCCGAATGGCGGAACAAACGGTAAAAACAGGGCATATGCGAGAG
>JAEXGX010000313.1 GCA_023450535.1 Pseudomonadota bacterium
GCCCTGTACCCAGCCGAAAGGAGCACCCCCCCAAGGGCTTTGTCAGCACCCTCGGTTATCTTTTACTTTAAACCGGATTATCGTCCGGATTATTTCAAAGGCTCGCCGGTTCAGGAGCTTCCTCCGCCGCCCTGAGAAACGAACGCCTGTAACGGGCTACTCCCAGAGCATCTTCAACCATAGTATTGTCTTCAGGTGCATTAAGGCCATGCCTTGCTCTTGAAAACTTGTTTATAGTCTAGACGAGCGCCCCCTCTGGAGCAATGCAGTCACGGGAAGACGATTAACGGTGACCGGAAGATAATCATTGCCGTATCATTCAGTGAAGATTCAACCTTCGATCGGTACCGTGCTTTCCCCCGCTCGATTCTGCAACGCGGAAGGAAAATGCGCCAGCCCATAATTTTTATCCCACGCAGATGCAAAGGAGCGTTAGACACATGAAAAATCAGAATTCAGAAAAGGTCATGCGCGTGATTGAAGTGTTGAATAAAGCTCGCAGTATGGAGCTGCAATCTATTCATCAATACATGAATCAGCACTATAATCTTGACAATCTCGATTACGGAAAGTTCGCAGCCAGTATCAAGCGTATTGCCATTGATGAAATGGATCATGCCGAACAGTTTGCCGAACGGATCAAGGAACTAAACGGTGAACCCGGAACGGAAATGGCCGCCAAAGTGGTCAAGAAGCAGGCACTCAAGGAAGTTTATCCTTTTGACGCCCAGCTGGAAGCCGACGTGCTGGAAACCTACAACGGATTTCTCGCAGTCTGCCGGGAAAACGGCGACATCATCAGTGCAAATCTGTTCATGAAGATTCTTGCAGAAGAACAAACGCACTATGATTACTTTGATAACTACGCCACCCATATCAACACGTTGGGAGACGCCTTCCTGGCCCGCATTGCCGGAACAAACGGCAGTATCGGAGAAACTCAGATGGGCTTTGTGAAGAACCAGGACTAACCCCTCTCAGCTACGAACAATTCCAACAAATGGCTAACCTGCCTTAGCCATTTGTCATGGAAAAGCTAAAAAAAACAGGTTCCCCGGCAAAAATCCATCGGGGAACCTGTTTTTTTTACCATTGCACGTTTAGGTCATGGTCTTCCGGCCGGAACGAAGACAATGGGGGAAATCATGTTTCAATCCATAGTCGGACCCATCCGCCGACTGACTCCACATCCTCCACATCCAGCGGCAGGGGCCGTGTGGATTCCCCCTCCCTGAAGGAAGGAGTTGCTAAAAAGCAATTCAGCGGCTCCGCCGACTTGTCAACTCCATTTTTTCCCCTTACAGGGAGGGGCAAACCATAACGGAATTTTTGATGAAGTTAGCGTTCGAGCTTACCCTGTTCTTCAAGCTGCTTCAGGTATTTTTCCCTGCATTCATAGCTGCAGAAATGATGCACAACTTCGCCGTTGCGCACGGTGACGCTACTGTCTTTTTCCACGTATGCGCCGCATACCGGATCCTTGACCATTTCGCCGGAAGCCACACGACTTTCCTGCGCCTTGGTCGATTTCTCTTCTTTCTTTTGTCTGTCATTCATGAACATACGATACAGCGCGTAGGCGACCAGCGCGAAAATGACCACCTTGAAAATCATGCGGGACTCCTTTGGGAGGCTCTTTACTGGTATATTCTGTCTTCTTCCACCCGATGGGGCAGAGCTGCCAGCAGGGCGCAAACAGCGCGTCCGTCTGGCAGAATAAGCCGGGGAGCGATTTCATGCAAGGGGACGAGAACGAAGGCCCGTTCATACAGGCGCGGATGCGGCAATTCAAGCGCAGGTTCACCCCCAATATGCACCGTTTCGCTTCCAAACAGCAAGAGATCAATATCAATGACCCGAGGGCCGAAATGATCGCGCGGATCCCGCGTGCGCCCCATCCGTGTTTCAAGAGCGAGCAATTCTCGTAGCAGAGTCTGCGGCGTCCATGCTTCCGAACAAGACAGCCTCGCAACCATATTACTGAACCAGGGCTGATCCTTTCGGCCTTGAGGCTCGGTGCGAAAAACAGATGAAACGGCGTCCAGCCGCAGATCCGGCAACAGAGCAAGTTCTTCCAGCGCACGCCTCAGTTGCGCCGGCGAATCTCCAAGATTGGAACCCAGCCCGATATATACCTCGATCATATTGTCTCCATTGTACGAAAACTGTCCGCAATTCACCTGCTGCTTAAGCGGCGTGAAAGCTGTGGAGTCAGAACATCCTGTCCGGCTATGTATAATTTCAATGTTAAACTGCTCTGGAAACAGAGCAATGTAAAGTAGTCGCACCCTGTTTACCCGTCAGTCCAACATTTTCGGAAAAACTGTGTAAAACGCGCAACCTCCTGCCGTTGCCGCTCTCAAGCGGTTTCGCCGCCATTCCCTTCCGCATCGACACGTTTCGATGGTAATGTCAGGGCAAAGTTTGACTTGACAAGGCCAACTCCTTGTCTCATGAAAAAAAGTTCAGGTTGAAAGCTGAAGCTCTCACCGGACATTACCGCCGCAAGGGGGGAAACTATGCGCAAACATTTTCTTTTTGCGCTGCTGGCTGTTCTGTTCACCGTGCTTCCGGCACGGGTAAAACACAACCTTGTCGCCGCCGATGCCGTTTGGCATCCTACGGATGGAGTGCTCAATGTCCACCCCTAACGACCCCATCGACACCGAACAGGCGCCGGCCATCATTGTCACTGAAGGCCCGGCCATGCCCAATCCACGCGAAAAATCGTTCCTTAACGCCTGGAACCTTTCTTTTCTCGCCGCTGTGCTGACCTTGGCGTGCCTGTGTCTTTACAAACCCGATCCCTATTGGGAAGTGATGAAATTTGTGCCAGACGGGCTGCTCGTCACCTTTCAGATCACCATCATTTCCCTCTGCTTCGTCATTCCCGTCGGGTTGTTCACCGGCCTTGGCAAGCTCTCCCGTTGCAAGCCAATCAATCTGCTGGCTTCGACCTATGTAGAAGTTATTCGCGGCATTCCTCTCCTGATGCAGCTTTTCTACATCTATTACGCGCTCGGCAGTATGCTCAAGGTGTCCCCCACCGTGGCCGCCGTGGCCGCGCTCAGCATCTGCTACGGCGCCTATATGGGCGAAGTGTTCCGTGCGGGCATTCTTTCTGTGCCGAAAGGGCAGAATGAAGCCGCTCGCTCGCTTGGTTTTAACCGTTTCCAGACCATGACCCTGGTCATCCTGCCCCAGGCGCTGCGCACCATCATTCCTCCTGTGGGTAATGAAAGCATCGCCCTGCTCAAGGACACCTCGCTGGTTTCGGTTATTGCCGTAGCCGACGTGCTCCGGCGCGGCCGCGAATACGCTTCGCAAACCTTTGAATATTTTGAAACTTACACCGTTATCGCACTGGTGTATCTCATTATCACACTTTTGCTTTCCAAGGTGCTGAGCATGGTGGAAGGGAGGCTGTCACGCTATGAGCATCACCGCTGAACACAATACCGGCAAGCCCGTCATTTCCATCCGCAACGTATGGAAATTCTTCGGGCAGCTTGCCGCGCTGAAGGATATCTGTCTTGATATCATGCCCGGGGAAAAGGTCGTGATCATCGGCCCTTCCGGTTCGGGAAAATCCACCTGTCTGCGCACTATCAACCGCCTCGAAAACGTGGACAAGGGCACCATTTTCGTGGAAGGGCAGGACATCACGAACAGTGAGCACGACATCAATGCCATGCGCCAGAACCTCGGCATGGTATTTCAGAGTTTCAACCTTTTCCCGCACATGACAGTGCTGCGCAACCTGAGCGTCGCCCCCATGAAATTGCGCGGCCTTTCCAAGGCAGATGCCGAGGAACGCGCGCTCTATCTGCTCAAAAAAGTCGGGTTGGCTGATAAGGTCAATGTCTACCCGAACACGCTTTCCGGCGGGCAGCAGCAACGCGTGGCCATAGCCCGCGCCCTGGCCATGCAGCCCCACATCATGTTGTTTGACGAACCTACCTCAGCATTGGATCCGGAAATGATCGGCGAAGTGCTGGACGTCATGGTTTCCCTTGCCCGGGAAGGTATGACTATGGTCTGCGTCACCCATGAAATGGGCTTTGCCCGAGAAGTAGCGGATCGAATCATTTTCATGGATCAGGGCGCCATTCTGGAGCAGGGGCCGCCGGAGCAACTCTTCAACCGCCCACAGAATCCCCGGCTTCAACAGTTCCTGAACCAGATTCTGTAGCGTTTTTCTGCACACCTTTAAAAAATGGTGTTCCCTCTGCACGCCGTCAGATTGATGCTAAATCGGGGATCATCTCTGCTCTCATTATCCGTACGAAGCTTCGCTTCTGCGGCTAAGGGCACCCCACACCCCGCCGGAACCGAGCCGGTCAGGCAGGGAGATTATCCCCTGCCTGATCCCTATAATTTATAACATAGTGTAATAATTGGGAGTGCTGGGGCATCACGGCCCTACCAAGGAAAGTTTGAGGGGGCGAGAAGCCCCCTCAAAGGCTTTTTCAGCAACCTGGCGGCGTTCATGGCGAACGCCGTTTTTTATGTCGACTCACCATTCTCATGCCCTTGCTCCCAATCTTTTCAGGAGATACACTGCTACCCGCTCCTCATTATTTTCTGCTTTCGAGGTTCTTCATATGGCTCATCATCACAATAATTCCGCCTATGGCCGCCTGACTGACCGCCTCAACCGTTTCCCGCAGGGCGCACCTGCATCCGACATGCTGTTCGGCATTCTCAAAATTCTTTTCTCTGAAAAAGAAGCCGGTCTGGTGGCTCAGCTCCCCATCAAGCCTTTTACCGCGCAAACGGCGGCAACAATTTGGAAACTTCCCCTTTCGCAGGCACAGAACATTCTCGATGAACTGGCCGGGCGGGCCATTTTGCTGGATATGGACATACATGGGGAACAGACCTACTGCCTTCCCCCACCCATGGCCGGTTTCTTTGAATTCGCACTGATGCGCGTACGCGACGATATCGATCAGAAAACCCTCAGCGAATTGTATCACCAATACATCAACGTTGAAGAAGATTTCATGCGTGATCTCTTTGTGCAGGGAGAAACCGGCCTGGGACGCGTCTTTGTCCGTGAGGACGCACTGGAAAATCCCTACCGGCTGGAAATTCTGGACTACGAACGCGCTACACATATCATCGATACTTCAAAAGAAATCGGTGTCAGCATGTGCTACTGCCGCCACAAGAAATGGCATATGGGCACGAATTGTGACGCCCCCATGGATATCTGTATGACCTTCAACACGGCGGCGCACTCCCTGATCAAACACGGCCACGCTCGTTCCGTCAGCAAGGAAGAGTGCAACGACCTGTTGCACCAGGCCTATGATCACGGCTTGGTGCAGTTCGGCGAAAACAATCGGGAAGGCGTCAACTTCATCTGCAACTGCTGTGGCTGCTGCTGTGAAGCGTTACAGGCCGTGCAGCGCTTCGGTATCACCCAGAGCATTCACTCCAACTTCATTATTGAATTAAACACTGATACCTGTGTAGGCTGCGGGAAGTGTCTCAAGGCC
>JAEXGX010000418.1 GCA_023450535.1 Pseudomonadota bacterium
CCCATTTCCTGGACAGTACGGCGTACACAATCAAGGATGCCTTCGGAGCTGTCGATCAGGGTGCCGTCCATGTCCCAGAGCAGAACGGAGCGGCGGGGAGAAGAATAAGACATGTTAAACCTGCGCGGAAGGAGAGGAAGGATGCGGACTTTCTTCCTTTTCTTCCGCAGAAGGAGCAGAAGGAAGTGCGATGGGCGTTTTGAACTGCATTTCGTACAGGCGGCGGTAAATGCCGTCGGGCAAGTTCATCAGTTCGTCATGCGTGCCCAGTTCGGCAAGGCGGCCCTCGCTGATCACGGCGATACGGTCGGCATTGCGCACAGTGGACAGGCGGTGCGCGATGACGAATACGGTCTTGTCTTTCATCAGGTTGTCGATGGCTTGTTGCACCACGCGTTCGGACTTGTTGTCCAGCGCGGAGGTGGCCTCATCCAGCACCACAATGGGGGCGTTCTTCAGAAAGGCCCGGGCAATGGCCACGCGCTGTTTCTGTCCGCCGGAAAGCAGGATGCCGCGTTCGCCGATTTCGGTATTGATCCCGTCGGGCAGGGAGGCAATAAAGTCGGTGAGGTAGGCGCAATCCAGCGCGCGGGCAATGTCGTCGTCCGTGGCGTCCGGGTCGCCAAGCAGAATATTTTCCCGGATAGTGCCCGCGAACAGGAAATTGTCCTGAAAGACCACGGAAATATTCGCGCGCAGAGATTGCAACGTGTAGTCACGGATGTCCTTGCCGTCGATCTTTATCGCCCCTTCCGTCACATCGTAGAAACGCGGCAAGAGGCTGACCAGCGTACTTTTCCCCCCCCCGGAGTTGCCGACCAGAGCGACGGTTTCACCGACCCTGACGTCCAGATTGATATCCTGAAGTACGGGGCGATCTGGCAGGTAGGAAAATCCGACCTTCTCGAAGCTGATATTCGATTGCACAGAGATAAGCTCTTCCGCTCCCTCGCGTTCCAGAAGCGACGCAGGGCGGTCGAGGATATCGAAAATGCGTTCAATGGCCAGGAAGGAATTCTGCACGGCAACAGCGTTGTTGCCGACGCTTTTTAAAGGCGTGTAAAGCATGAGCAGAGCGGTGATGAACGAAACGAAGTTGCCCGAGGAAATGGTGCCGTTGACAATAAGCCAACTGCCGAGCGCCACGGCCAGCCCAAGTCCTATGGAAACGACCACATGCATAAACGGGGACAACCACGCTGTGCGCCGGGTCATGGCCAGAGAAAGCTGAAAGACATTTTCAAGAATCCCGAAAAAGCGGGAGCGCTGGTATTCCTGAAGATTATACGCGGTGATGGTCTTGTTGCCCGCAAAGGTTTCGTTGTAGGTTGTATTAATGGCTGTTATGGAAACAACATTTTTTGAGACCAGGCTTTTCAAAAGTTGTTTGACTTTTGTCAGGGGAGCGACCGCTATCACCAGAATAATGATAGCCATAATCGAAAGCTGCCATGAATTATAGAACAGAACGCCGATCAGCGCGATAGAGGAGAAAATACGGGTAAGAAAACTCTTGAGGTTGGAAATCAGGCCCGCACAGGCAATGTCCGCATCGCCGTTGAAGCGGAAAATAATCTCTCCGGATGTGGACTGGTCAAAGTACGCGGGTTCAAGTAAAATCAGTTTTGAGTAAAGCTTCTGTTTTAATGCCATGGTCAGCTTGCCGCCAACCCAGGTGCTGGTATAGGCGGAAACGAAGTTGAGCAGCCCCTGTATAGAAGTGAAAGAAACAATGAGAATGGGGATGTACCACGGTGAGGACATATCCTTGCCCACGACGACAACATCCGTGTAGGGCTTCAGGAACAGGGCAATGGCGGCGTCAAGAGAGCCGATGGGAATGGTGATGAGAACAGACAAAAGCGCCGGGAGCCAGATGGGCCGGACAAAGGGCCACATGCGGCGGTAGTTGACGACGAACTGATTGGCAAGAACGGCTTTTTTTATATCTGGTTTGGTCATGGTTTCCTGCTGAATATGAAGGGCATGGGAATAATGTACAGAACAGCAAAACGGGAACGAGAATAAGAACGCACAAGCGACCCCGCCCACAGCCAAGAGCAAACGGGGTAAAAAGCCCGCTTGGTGAACAATAGAATAAAACGGCGAGGTCCAGCCTCTTGTTCATGGCCGCCAGTGAGTGACGGAGGATGATTTTAAAAGGATGGAGCTACTCTGTCAAATTGTTCATCAAAAATTTCTTTATGGTTTGAAACCTTCCTCTTCAGGGGGAAAAGCGGACATGACAAAAGGTCAAAGCCGATGAAATCCTTTTTTGTATCCCCTCCCTTCAGGGAGGGGCAATCCGCACGCCCCCATCCGTCAGCTGCGGAGCCAGTCGGCGGATGGGGGGCGTGCGGATTGAAACATGAAAAAATTGCTATCAGCAGGCTAGTCATTCATATAGTGGGGATGGCGCTTTTTGAAGGAAAGGAGCGGGATCAGGTCAAAAAGGTAGATTGTTTTCTTGCGGCCGGTGTTGCGGATGGAAAAAAGAGGAATAGCATCAAAAAGTTTAATACGGGTTTTTTCTTCAATGTGTAACCGGCTCATCGCCCATAGTTCGGGATTTTCTCTGCGTGCGAAGTCAAGGATGCCATATTTTGCCGCTTCCATTTGCCTGGCTTTGCGGTGTGAGGTATTGCCCTCCCAGGTCCGGTAGAGAAAGAGAACGTCCGGCAATGCCGCAAACTTTGTGTGTGGGATCATACGGCAGAACAGGGCGTGATCTTCATTGGGAGAAAAAAAATCTTCGTATCGGATGCCATGCGCATCCAGGACCTTTTTGCGGAACATGCATGCCGGATGCACTAAAATACAGTCAATAAGCAGCGACTGTTTCAATTCAATATCTTCCAGGGGCATGTTGGTCGTCTTGCTGTTGCCAAGATAGCCAGTCTGGCAGCAAATAAGCCCTACATCGGGATGTGCGTCCAGATATGCTGCTTCTTTTTCCAGTCGTTCCGGCAGGGAGATATCATCATGATCCATGATAGCGAGATATTCGCCGCGCGCCATATCCATGAGCTTGTTGCGCGCGCCTGAAATTCCGAGGTTTCTTTCATTGATGGCATAGATGATGCGTGCATCGTCGTATGACTTGACGACGCGTTCCACTGAAACATCAGTGGAGGTATCATTGAGAATGAGAAACTCGAAGTCTGTGAAGGTCTGCCCAAGAATACTCTCTATCGCCTGCCGAAGATGTTCTTCACAGGTGTTGTACACGGG
>JAEXGX010000452.1 GCA_023450535.1 Pseudomonadota bacterium
CTTATTCAGCGTGACATCAATGTAGGCCGTGTCATAGGGCACGGAGAAGTTCACGGAAAGCGCCCGCTTGGGGGTAATAGCCATACTGCCGATGATCATGTCGAATTTGCCCGCGAGCAGGGCGGGGATGATGCCGTCCCAGTTGGTGGGCACGGGCTGGAGTTTTACGCCCAGATCGTCGGCCAGACGCTGCGCCACGTCGATTTCAAAGCCGATGTACTTGCCCTGTTTGTCTTGCATGGCCCAGGGCACAAAGGAGGAAAAGCCCACGCGCAGTGTACCGCGTTTGACAATGGCGTCCATGGCCGATTCGGAGGACGCAGGTGCGGCCTGAGCCGGGGAGGCGGCGGGCAGGGCAGAGGGAAGGGCGAGTCCTAATGTTACGAGGGTGCACAAGGCAAGGTGTTTAACTTTGTTCATCGAAAGTGTCCTTAAAGTTAATGGATATGTTTTTCCAGCCACAGGGCGGGCAATCCCGCCAGCAGGGTCAACCCCAGGTAGACCCCGGCCACCAGCAGCCAGATTTCAAAACTCAGAAAGCTTTCCGCAATGGCTTCTCTGCCGAGTAGAGTAAGGTCGGCCACGGCAATGGCGCTGACCAGGGAGCTGTCCTTGATCAGGGAGATGATCTGCCCGGACAGGGGCGCGATAACACGGCGTAAAGCCTGTGGAATGATGACCAGACGCAGGGTCGGCCACATGCTGAAACCGAGGCAGAAGGCGGCTTCCCATTGGGCGCGCGGCAGGCTGATAATTCCCGCGCGGAAAATTTCCGCCATGTAACAGCCCTCGAACAGCCCCAAAGAGAGAGCCGCCGAGGTTTCCGCCCCAATGCCCAGTGCAGGGGCCACGATGAAGTAGACAATGAACAGTTGCATAAGCAGAGGAGTATTACGTACCGCGCCCAGCGCCATTCCGGCCAGCAGGCGGGCGGCAGGGGAAGGTGAAAGACGCATGGAGGCCAGAATGCCGCCGCTGAGCAGCGCCACGGCAAGGCCGCCCGCCACGACTTTCAACGTCAGTGCGAGCCCCTGCAACAAGGGGCCGGGGCTGAATGTGCCGTCCGACCATGTACCGATATAAGGCCAGACCCGGTACCACTGCCAGCGGTAATTTTCCGCCGCGCCGTTCGCCACGAGCCAGCCCAGTCCGGCCATGAGGCAGAGCAGAAGAAGAGGACGAATCCGGCGGGCGATCATGCTTGTTCTTTCCTTTTGAAGCAGTTTAACATTGTGAAATTGCTCTGGTACTATGGAGTGAGGGCGCGGCAGGAGCGTTTGGCCGTATATTCTCGCCGTCGTCTTCAGAAGGTTCTTCGAAAGAATCTGAAGAAAAATCCGCGCTGAGGTTGTCGGACATGCGGTGCAACAGGCGCATAGCCTGCGCTTTTTCTTCCTCGCTGAAGCCCTGCCACAGTTTTTCATACATGTCGTGAGAGATGCTCTCAAATGCGGCGCGTGCCTCCTCACCCTTTGCGGTAAGAGAAACCTGGCGTACCCGGTTATCCTCCGCTGAGGCTTCGCGCTGGATGTAGCCCCGGCTTTCCAGTTTGTCAGCCAGAACGGTCAGCGTGCTTTTTCTTCTGCCGATAAGTTGGGCGATCCGGTTCATGGGCAGTTGATCTTCAGTGTACAGGCAACCGAGAATCAACCCATGCGAAGGCACCAGACCGGGCAGGCCGGCACGATCCAGTTCCGTTTTCAGAAATTTGTGCAAACCGTGTCTGATGCGGGAAATAAGGTTGGGAGCAAGGGATGGATTTTCCGGGTTGAGTTGAAACATGTGCGTTCTCGTGGTGCGAATGGAAGTGAGGCTTATGGTAGAAAGCATTTCGTTAGATGTCGAACATTATTTTTCGCAAAAAATGTATTTCTTGGCAAGTATTATTTGGCTGACCAGAAAATTTACCCCCGGAGAATACGACTTGGCCCATAACTTGCATTTTTTCTGTACCGGGGTGTAATCACTTCTTTTGAACATATTTTTGACAGGAGAACCGTCATGTCCGTATCTTCTTCTCCCCGTTCGCAGGACGGCGCTTCCCTGCTGGAACTTCCCGCCGTGAGCGGAAAAAGCGGGCGGCGTCGCGCAGCTTTTGTGGTAGTGCTGGTATTGTGCGCTGTGGCCGGGTTCGGGCTGCATCAATGGTTTGCCGGACGTGTTGTTTCGGAATGGGCCGCTGTACAGGGCGCTGAATATTCGTTGCGGGCTGCATCAGCGGGCAAGGTACTTCAGGTGGCGGTCAAGGATGGGCAGATTGTCGAACCCGGGGAGCTTTTGCTGGCGCTGGATCCTGTGCCGCTGGAGCGGGCTTTGGCCGAAGCCGAAGCCTCTTTGGATTTGGCCATGCGCGGCGGCGTACCTGCGGCGGGCTCTGACCCTGCCCTGCGCGAGGCGGAGGACCATGCCCGCCGTGCGTCGGATGCGGCGCGCCGGGAGGAAGAAAGCGCCCGAAATACTATGGAACAATGGACGGCTGAACACGCCCGTTTGCTGCTTGCCTTGCGCAATCCGCAAGCTTCCGAAGCGGAGCGGGCAGCCATAGCCAGAGAGGAAGCTGATGCGCGTGTGAACATGGAAGGTGCGCGGGCACGCCTGAAAGATTTCAGCGACATGCGGGCGGCGGCGGATCAGGAACTGCGGCGGCTGCATGATGCGGCGAGAAATACCCGGCCCGGCCCTGTTCAGGTGGAACTGTGGCGGACGCGGGTGGAAGAGGCGCGGGCTGCGCTGCAAAATTCTGTGCTGATTGCCCCGGTACGGGGCAAGATATTCTGGGTCAAGGCCGCGCAGGACGGAAACGTCGCACGCGGCGATGAACTCATGAAAATTATGCCGCTGGAAGGGCTGTGGGTGGAAGCCCGTTTCGCTGCTGGAGCCCCTGTGCGGGAAGGGCAGCGTTGTATGGTGGAGCTGGATGGAGGGCCGGAACTGGAAGGCGAGGTGCTGGCCTTGTCGCGCGGAAACGCTCAGGTCACGGCGAAAATCGGTGTTACGGTGCCCGGCGCACCGGATACAGCCAAAGCACAGGGCGAGGCGGAAAGCGCCCAGCGGGCCTTGTATCCGGGGCAAACCGCGAAGGTCGTCATCCACACGACATTATAATGGGACGGGGAAGATTATCTCCCCCGCGAGGCTGCTGAAAAAGTCCTTGAGGGGGCTACTCGCCCCCTCAAACTCCCCTCGGCAGGGGCATCATGCCCCTGCACCCCCAATTATGACACTATGTTATAATTATGGGGGCCTGAGGGAGATTATCCCCCCCAGCGGGGTGCGGGGCGCCTTTAGCCGTAGAAGTGAAGCTTCGCACGGATAATGAGAGCAGAGATGGGCCCCGGTTTATGGCCAATCTCGCAATGAGATATTCCTTCCTGCCATAATGCCCTGTTCAACCGCCGTGCCGACGAGTCCGGCCCGGACACCGTCGCCAATGACCGTTATCCGGCAGCCGGTTTTGAGCAGTTCATCCGTGAGCGTGGTCCGGGGTTTGGCTCCCGCGGCCAGAACCACGGTATCCGCCGGAATCAGTTCTTCCCGGCCATTCTGGCTGACGAGAACGCCTTCATCTGTAATTTCCTTCACGGTGGTGCTGGTTCGGATCGTCACCCCGTTGCGGTTCAGGTCCTTGAGCAGATCCCAGCGCGGTACGACAACTTCATCGGTTGCGATTTGATCCAGCATTTCTACCAGCGTCACCGATTTCAGGTTCGAGGCCAGGTGGTTCGCTGCTTCTGCCCCCACGCAGCCACCGCCGATAACTACAACACGGGAACCGGTATTTGCTTCTCCGGAGAGCGCCGCATGCGCGGTCACGACAAACGCCTTGTCCGTTCCGGGAATGCGGGGAATCACCGGCATGGCTCCGGGGGCGGCAATGATGACATCGGGGGATTCGTTCCGCACCATGTCCGGCGTCATTTCTGTCTTGTACCGTATTTCAACGCCCAGCCTGGCAAGCTGATGTAACTGCCAGTTGATGAAATTGACGATCTCGCCCTTGGCGGGCGGCACCGCACCCAGTCTGAACTGGCCTCCGGCCCAGCAGCTTTTTTCGTAGACCCTGACCTTATGGCCGCATTCAGCGGCAGAAATCGCGGCGGCAAGGCCGGCTGGTCCGGCTCCGATGATCATGACGTTGCGCGGGGTGTCCGTACGGGCGGGAAGGGCGAACGTTTTTTCAGATTCGCGCCCCAGAGACGGATTGAGTACGCAGGTGATGGGCTGATTGGCGAGCAGATTTCCCACACAGCCGTGATGGCAGCCGATGCAGGTGCGGATATCGTCAAAATTCCCTGCGCGAGCCTTGTTCGGAGTTTCGGGATCGCAGAGGGACTGCCGACCCATGGCCACCAGATCCGCCTTTCCGCTCGCTATGATGCTGTCGCCCAGCCGCGGATCGTTAATGCGGCCGACTGTGATGACCGGAAGGTTGGTAATCTCCTTTATTTCTTTGGCAAAATCGGCAATCCAGCCGTGGCGGCAGTGCATGGAGGGGATAACCGCGTCAAAGGAGCGGTATACGCCCGCCGTGACATGCACATAGTCGATGCCGGCCTTTTCAAGGCAGGGCACGATGGTTTTCGTATCTTCCAGCGTGCGGCCGCCCGTGACGAATTCATCTGCGGAAATGCGGAACCCTGCAATGAAATCCTTGCCGCACTTTTTGCGAATATCGGCAATGATCTCCAGAGCGAAACGCATGCGGTTTTGCAGGCTTCCGCCGTAGATGTCCGTGCGTTTGTTGGAGTAAGGGGATAAAAACTGGGCGATAAGATAGCCGTGCGCGCCATGAATTTCGATGCCGTCGAATCCGGCCGCTTCGGCGCGGCGCGCGCAGTCTCCGTATTGGACTACCGTATGGCGGATTTCCTCAATGGTCATTTCATGCGGCATATCCGGGCTGAACGGGCAGGGAATGGCCGAGGGGGCCCAGGGGGCGCAACCGATGACAGTTTTGCTGGTCTGGCGGCCGCAATGGTAAATCTGGGCAATCAGCACCGTGTCATATTTATGGATGCGCCTGGTGAATTCGGCAAATCCAGGGATTTGATCGTTGTTCCAGAGTCCGGGCAGGTTGGTAAAGCCCTTTCCTCGCGGGTCTACGGCGAAATCTTCGGTGATGATCATGCCGAAGCCACCCTTTGCCTTTGCTTCGTGGTAAGCCATGAATGTTTCGTTGACAGTGCCGTCGGCATTACAATAGCAGGTGACCATTGCCGGGACGACGCAGCGGTTTTTGAGCACTTTTCCCTTCAATTCAACAGGACTGAATAAATGGGTTAACATAACGTTCTCCTTAGGGTCAGACCTATTAATGGAGGTTTATCTCTGCTCTCTTCATCAAAAATTCTTTTATGGTTTGAAACATCTGTAATTCAAATCATCAAGCTGTACATGTACTGACACTTGCCTCACGTAAGCGTGGCCAAATGGGAGTCAAGGGGCTTAAAGCCCCTTGCGGGGAGGCCCGGAGGGGCAGCGCCCCTCCGAATCTTAACGAAGAGAGCGTTTCATTCTACAAGCCAAGCAGCGATTTGGCGTTCCAGTAGAACTGGCGGCTGACAGCATCATCATCAAGACCCATACCGGCCCAGATTTCCGCCGCCTGCTGAACGCCCATGACCGGGTAGCTGCTGTTGAACACAATACGGTGGCGCATCCAGCCGTTGCCCGCGCGGACCAGTTGATCGGCAAAAGGCATGTTGCGCACATAGAAATAGCAGTCAGGAGCCAGGTACACGTTGGGGCAGACCAGGCATACGCCGAGTACCTTGTCGATATTCGGCCAGGCAGCGTGAGTGACCACGATTTTCATGTCAGGGTAAGCGGCGGCCACATGCTGGATATATACAGGCTCGCAGTAGGAAATGTCGGGGCCGACAAAAGCGCTGACCGTGAGGTTGAGCACCATGCCGAGTTCGTTGGCCAGGTTGTATACGGGCGTGATGCGCGGATCGTCGGCATACATATTCGGATTCAGCCAGGCGGGTTCTACGCTTACCCCCTTGAAACCCCAGGTATGGCAGCGGCGAATATCGTCAAGGCAGCCTTCTTCTGTGGGGTCAATGCCGCAGAAACCTTCAAAGCGGCCGGGATACAGCTCCATGAGTTCGTGGATTTCGGCGTTATCGATCTGGCCCGCGCCAATGGATCTATCGCTGGTGCGGCGGCCCATGATGACGGACTTGACAATGCCTGCAGCGTCATTTTCCCGAATAAATTCCTCTATGGAGCCGTGCCGCTGAGAAGGGATGGCCTTGCGCCACCACTGAATAGGAGAAATACTCTCTGCGGATTCAGGTTCCCAACACTTGAAAATACCGCTGTTGAGGAAATTTTTGTACGGAGGACGAATGCGGAAATCAATAATGTAGCTCATGATAAACTCCTTGTGAGTGGAAGATGCTGAAAAAGATTCACATTATTGCAGACGTATTACAGAGGGCTAAAGTAAAAACAGGGTAAGATTGGGAATAAAACCTACCGCAAGGCCGACTGAAACCATTGCAAGACAGTACGGGAGGCATCTGTAGGCCAGGCTGGCAAGGGAAATATTGGCTATGCCCGCAGCGACAAACAGATTCAACCCGACCGGGGGCGTGAGGAAGCCTGTGGCCAGCATAACGAGCATAAACAGCCCGAACTGCACCTGCCCCATGCCGATGACGTCCAGCAGGGGCATCAGCATGGGAGAAATGACCAGGATGGTAACGGCGGTTTCCACAAAAGTTCCCAGAACAAGGAAGACCGCAGTCAGCATGAGAATGACGACAACAGGATTCGTGCTTACGCTGGTAATGAGGCTGCACAGCGTTTCGTGAGCGTTGTAATACACGAGCACAATGCTCAGGGCGTTGGCTGTGGCGATGATGAAGAAAATGGTGCCCGTGGTGCGCAGGGAACTGAACAGAATGCTCTTGAACTTTGCCCGCGTCATGGAGCGCGTGATGAATATTTCCACTGCCAGAGCATAAATCACGGCCACGCAGCCCGCCTCGGTGGGGGTAGTAATGCCGCCGTAAATGCCGCCCAGTACGATCACGGGGACCATCAGCGCGTAACGGGCGTCATACAGTGCCTTAAGGCGTTCTCTGGCAGAACTTTTTTCGTGTTTGACGCCGTAGTTATGCTTGCGGCAGGTGAAATACCCCATGATGATGAACACAAGGGCAATCAGGATGCCGGGTATGATACCTGCCAGGAAAAGGTCGGAAATGGAGCAACCTACGGTTGAGCCATAAAGGATGAGTGGAACGCTGGGTGGGATGAGTACGCCGAGGCAGCCGCCCGCAGCATTGACGGCAGTTGCGTAAGGCTTGGGGTAGCCTTCCTTTTCCATGGCCGGAATCATGATGCCGCCCACCGCAGCGGTTGTGGCTGGAGCAGAGCCGGAAAGAGCGCCGTAGAACAGGCAGGTCAGCACGGAAACATGGCTGAGGCCGCCTGTGATGTGCCCAATCAGGGTACGGCAGAAGGACAGCAGGGAGTTGGCAATGGTGCCCTGCTGCATGATATCCCCGGCCAGAATGAAGAACGGTACGGCCAGCAGGGGAAAGGAATCATAAGTGTTGAACAGACGCTGGATGAGCATACTCAGATCCATGCCGCCCAGAATCATGCCGATAACAGCGGCAAGGCCGAGTGCAACGCCTACAGG
>JAEXGX010000453.1 GCA_023450535.1 Pseudomonadota bacterium
AGCCAGCACCACGGTCAGAATCATGGGGGGGAGCAGGCGGTAGATGAATTGGCGAAAAAGAGTATTGCGCGTATGGTATTTCATTGTTCCGGTCGAAAGATGAGGTGGCGAAATTGGGGCGGAACCAGATCATCCCCGTAAAAAGGATTGCTGATATTGATGATGTGCCGGGCACGGAAGAGTTCTGCGGCTGGTTCGGCGCGGCAGCTGTGCCAGATCTTCAGAAATGTTCCGTCTTTTGCAATGACGTCAAAGCCTCTCACAAGAGCGTCGTACAGTTCGTCTGTGTCATGATTGGGGGAAACCCAGACAAAACGAAACCAAGGATATCTCACCAAAATGTATTTGTCTGCTGTGAGCTGAGGGTATGAGGTTTGAAAGTGAGGTAAAAAAAAGCTCAAAGTCTCTTCCAGGCCGAGTGGGAAAAGATCAATGAACCCCGCTTCCATTTGTTCTGCGAACTGACCGTCAGACCAGTTGCGTACTTCTTTGGTCGGAATACCTGCAGCGTGGTAGATTTCCACATCCATCCAGCCTTCGTTCTGTCCCATGACGAAGGCATGTAAATCTTCCGGCGTGCGTACGTTCGCCAGAATGTCCTTTCGCTTTTCAAGCAAAATATTGAGGCGGTAGCTGAGGATGCCCCGATCCAGCGGCACGGGGATCATACGCAGTTTACCCTGCCGCACAAGTTCAAGAC
Source organism: Pseudomonadota bacterium (assembly GCA_023450535.1). Classification (GTDB taxonomy): domain Bacteria; phylum Desulfobacterota; class Desulfovibrionia; order Desulfovibrionales; family Desulfovibrionaceae; genus Mailhella. Next base: position 701 of record JAEXGX010000453.1, read on the forward strand.
GTTGGGGGGTGGCGGGCATCATGTCCAGGTGGGTGGCTCCGCTACTGATTTGATACACATTGCGGCGTTCATTTCCCATGGGCGCGTCCTGAAATTCAGCCTGAAACCCTGCGGAGTTAAGGGCCGCCCGGATAAGAGCGCGTGCGTGCGCGAGATGGGGTTCATTTTGCACCAGATAGGTCGCGCCGTGGGCGATGGGAACCGTGAGGAACGGCAGAACAAGGATAAGGGAGAGAAAAAATCGTCGCATAATATGCCTTGCGTATAAAAAAAAGCTTGTGCGGGAAGGGCTTCAACGTCAGCTTGCTTTACGGTTTTATGACATGAGCGATATGCCTGAACAGGTAATCCATTCCGTTCCTGAAGCTGTTCGTCCATAACTTAGGTAGTATAAAGTGTTTTTTCAAGCTTTGCATCTTTTGCATTTGAACATCATTCAGAACCGTTCCAAACGGAAATATGCAAAAAAGAAACCGTATGAGTTAAATTTTTTCAATTTAATACAAATTTTACGCAAGATTAACGGAATTTCCCTTTTTTTGAAGAATGGCAGGAGCTATCTTTTTCCTACGCCGCGTATTTTTGCGGTGAACCCATACAAGGAGATATATGATGGTTCATACCATTTCCAGACGTGAAGCCCTTAAGCTGGGCATCGCCGCCGCAGGCTTTAGCGCATTGAGTATGGCTTCCGTAGCTCAGGCCGCACAGAATTCAGATATGCTGCTCAAGGCCGGGATCATCACCGACATGCATTACACCACCAAGGCAGACAGTGAAACGCGTAAATATTCCGCCGCGATGAAGAAAATGCAGACGTTTACGGAGGGCATGGCCGCCGTAAAACCGGCGTTTGTCGTGGAGCTGGGCGACTTTGTGGATACGCTTTCCAAGGAGACGGATCCACTGAAGAATCTTGCGCAGATCGAAGCGGCTTTCACCTCACTTTCTTATCCTCATTACCATGTGTTGGGTAATCACGATTTCGACAACCTCAAGAGGGAAGAATTCCTGGGCAATATCACTAATACCGGCATTGCGCAGGGGCAGACCTGGTATTCCTGGGATGCGAACGGCATTCATTTTATTGTGCTGGACGCGGATTACACGCCCAAAGAGTTCCGTCCCTACGACATGAATACTCCCGCAGATACCTTCTGGACCTGGACGGATACCATTGTTCCTCCGCAGGAATTGGAATGGCTCAAGGAAGACCTGCGCAAGACGTCCCTGCCGACACTTCTGTTTTCACACCAGACTTTGGACAGAGTGGATGAACAGGATCACAACATCAAAAATGCTTCCGCCGTGCGCAAAATACTGGAAGACAGTGGGCGCGTGCTGGCGGTTATTTCCGGGCATGACCACCAGGGCGGTTATTCCAATATCAAAGGTATCCATTATGTGGTGATGAACGGTAACGTGGGAGTCAATGACTACCGTTCCTGGAGCGCCACCAGCGAGGCTGACGGTATGGATGTGCGGGATGACAACCAGTTCGCCGTGCTGGAAATCAGCCGCGCCGACGCGCAAAAATACATTCTGAGTTTGAACGGCTATGGACGTCAGCCCTCCTATATTCTGGAGCGTACGCTGGGCAGATAGGCATTCATGTATCAGCGGAATGCCGGAGCGGAGCGGCTTTTACTTCGTATCCGGCACTTTCTTCCCCAGGGCGCGGCTTGCCGGTATTTGAGGCATGAATGAGTCGTGCTCTCCAGCGTATTCTATAAGGGAAAGTATCCGCCGGAAGGTTCCGTGTCCCGCCCGGCGGATTTGTGTCTGAAGCCGGAACAGTCGGGGTTATGAAGTTTCCCGGGGATGAAAAGAGCGGAGATGAGCTTCTTCCGGCCCTGTGAACATTTTCAGCGTTGAAATATTCCAGGGCCGGATGCCCGGCGTCAGTTTGGAAAGGAGGCGGGCTGCTCTTCGCTGGTGGCGGCGATGATCTGAATTTTGTCGGCCGGACTGGGTCGCCATGTTCAGAATTTTATGCAGGGTAGTCTTGGGGTTGGAGCCAAGTTTCTTGGCTGTATTGATGTTTTCTATGTTGCGTTCCACCTGATGCTTTTGGTGGATTTCCTGAATGGAGGGCATGGTCTTTTCAGCCAGTTTGCGCACTCCATCGGCCTCTACGGCGAAGCCGTACAGCGGCTTAGGGAAACAGACCGCAAAGCAGCGGCTGATTTTTGTGCCTTTCCACGCGGCGGCTCCAGATAAGGGCGCTGTTGGTGGCCCAAACACCGCAACGTGGGTTTGTCATCAATCTGAAGCCAGGGTCCTTAGGCCCTTGGCCGGAAATAAGCCTTTATAGGGCTTGAGTGATTACGTTGGTCTAGAATGTTTGGCGATTAACGAGTCTTGAGCCTAGCCGCGTTTCATTTCCTGTATCAGGTGCGCGAGCCGCTGGGCTTGAGCAGCCAATTCGGATACCGCCTTGGCCGCTTCACCCATAGCGGAGGCTGTCTGCTGGGACATATCGTCAACCTGGACAATAGTCTGGTTAATCTCCTCGCTGGCGGCGGATTGTTCCTCACTGGCCGTGGCGATGGAACTGACCTGGGCAACCGTTGCGTCCACCGTATTCACGATATCGCCCAGTGCCTGACCGGACTGGTTGGCAAGCTCCGTAGCCTGTTCAATTTGCCGCACGGCGTGATCCACAGAGTCCAGGCTCTTGGCCGTGCTCTTCTGTATGGCCGTGATGGCGTTGCCCACATCTGTGGTGGAAGCCATGGTTTTTTCAGCCAGTTTGCGCACTTCATCGGCCACTACGGCGAAGCCGCGCCCGGCCTCTCCAGCGCGGGCGGCCTCAATGGCGGCGTTCAGCGCCAACAGGTTGGTCTGGTCTGCGATGTCGGAAATCACGTTCTTGATCTGGGTAATGTTCTGCGCGTGTCCACTAAGTTGGGTCATGTCGTTCTTGAGTGCCAGAGAAAGTTGATGCACCTGGTCGATGCTCTGCACTGCCTGCTCCACAACATGCGCACCGGCTTCGGCCTTGTTTTTGGTGTCCGCTGATGCTTGGGCGGCGGAGCTTGCGTTTTTGGCTACTTCCTGAACCGTGGCGTTCATTTCGTTCATGGCTGTGGCTGCTTCGGAAAGGCGTTGGGAGGATTCTGCCGCGCCCCGGTCGGATTGCTCGATTTGGGCTGAAAGCTCGGTGGAGGCAGAGGAAATAACGGAGGCCACCTCTTCCAACTGATTCGCCGCCGCCACCATGCCCTCCTGTTTGGCGGATTCCGCCTGCTTGCGCGCGTTTTCCGCTTCGCTCTGGGCGATTCTGGCTTCCTCCACCGCGGCGCTGGCTTCGCGCGTTTTCTGTGCTGCTTCCGCGATGCGATCGCGCAAGTTGCCGATCATACTCCTTAGAGCATCATGCAGGGAGAGCATTTCCTGCGGGCTGCGCGGATTGATGGAGATGTGTGTATCCAGTTTGCCCTTTGCCACTTCCCCGGAAGCATCGGTCAATTGTCGCAGGGGCAGACAGACGAGTTTCGCGATGTACAGGCTGAGTGCGGTAATGAGTATGATGATGGCCAGACCTGCGAATAGTTGATACCTCGCGTAGCGTGCTTTGTTTTGATCGATCAAGGCACTGAGGCTGGCCCGGTCTTTCTGTATGCTGTCAATATAGACTCCGGTACCAATAAGTATATCGGTGCCGGGGATCATGCGTACGTAACTGAGTTTGGGCTGAATGCCCGCACCGGGCTTTTCGAAGTAGTATTCTACAAAACCACCGCCGTTCCTGGCTTGGGCGATGAATTCCTGTACAAAGGGCACACCTTCCGTATCTTTCAGTTCACTGCAATCCTTGCCGTTCATAGCTTTGTTAATGGGCACGTTAATACGGATACCCCTCAGATCGTAGGTAAAATAATAACCCTCATCGTTCGGGAAAAAGCGCTGATAGTCGGTGAATTGTTCCACCAGCGCACGTTGCTCGCCTTTATCTGTGACGTTTTTGAGTCGTTCAGCCAGATTTTGCGCTTCCACGTCGACTACGCTTTTTAGGCCGTATTCATATTTTTGGCGCAAGGCCTCAACCAGTTGCGGCATGATAACGTTATTGAACAACTTTGCTGAAATGGCTTGATTGATGCCAAACAGTGTGCCAATGCCCAGAAGGAACAGAAAACACAGAGAGATAAGCCAGGTTTTGACAGTCATTGCCATTTCTCCCCTTTCTCGTGGGTTTACACTAAAAAACAATACATGGAAGATGTATATAAAAATAATTTTATAGTTTGATATGTTGTTTTTATGTTATCCATATTATAAATATATTTTTTGATGTTATGTGTTCAATGGTTGGTGATATTGTAATAAAAGTAATAATTGATATATCATGCTTAATCCAAGTTCAAGTATAAAATAATTTAAATTTTTTCCTATTGCAAATGGAGAATAACTGTTTTGTGTGAATAACCGTCATATATGTATTGATTTTTTATATAAAAACACGCCTGATCCAACCTTTGTGCACAAAGATTGGATCAGGCGTGTTTTTATGACAAATCAAAGGTGTGGTACCGGAAATCCGTACGCGGCCATGACAATTCTGTCAAAGGGCGGCGGAAACTGGGGAGTTACCCCCGCTTCATATCTTTGATAAGCCCCATGAGTTCATGAGCTTGAGCTGACAGATCGCTCACCGCGCCGGTTGCGGAGTGCATGGCCTGTGCGGTCTGGTTGGAGATGTTGTTGACAGCTTCCACCGAACGATTGATGGATTCGCTGCTGGCGGATTGTTCTTCGCTGGCTGCGGCAATGGCGCGGACCTGATCCGCAGAAGTATCTGCCAGATGAAGGATTTCTTCAAGCAACATTCCCGACTGGTTGACGCTTTCTGTGACTTTGTTGGTCAGTTCGCCCGCGAGATTCACGCCGGCGATATTTTTATGTACGCCGTCCTGAATACTTTTGATGGCTTCGCCCACCTCATGCGTCGCGGCCATGGTTTTTTCCGCCAGTTGGCGTACGTTGTCCGCCACCACGGCAAATCCCTTGCCTGCGTCTCCGGCCCGGGCCGCCTCAATGGCGGCATTCAGGGCCAGCAGGTTGGTTTGATCCGCGATATCGGTGATCACGGACAGGATCTGCCCGATGGCTTCGGCCCGTTTGCCGAGATCCTGCATGTCCGCCGCAATGGCGGAAGAATTGGAGTATAATTCTTCCATGCCTTTTACGGCATGGAGTACTTGCGTGGCCCCCTCCTGTGCTTTGCTCCGCACGTTTTCAGACGCCACGGCGGCATCTGAAGCGCTACGGGCCACGGCCAGCACGGCACTATTCATTTCTTCCATAGAAGTGGCTGTTTCCCCGGCCAGACGTGCCTGATCGGCTGCACCGCGTTCCGATTTGACGATTTCCTCACTGAGTGCTCCAGACGCACTATTCACGGCAGTGACCACAGATTCCAGACGAACTGCCGCCTGAAGCATGCCATCCCGTTTGGCGTTTTCGGCCAAAGCCTTGGCGGCCTCCGCCTCCTTCATGGCGGCAACGGCTTCTTCCTGTTTGCCCTTTGCTTCTTTGGTGGCCGCCTGCGCTTCTTCAATTTTTTGTTTCAGAGTGGCGACCATGGCGTTGAGGGCATCGGCCAGCTTGCCGAGTTCATCCTTGCGGCGGACATCAAGCGTATGTTCGAGGTCTCCGCCTGCCACGGCGGTTGCGAAGTTCACTCCTTTGACCAGCGGACGGGTGATGCCGCGTGTGAGCACGACGGCCAGCAGCAGCGCGATAATTGTGGCGATGAGCAGGCCCGCGTTCAGCATGTTTGAGGCGGCATGGGCTGACGTGGCTGCAGTGCTGGCAATATTCCGGGTTTGCTTCAAGCCGGTGGACGCCGTTTCCTGAGCCATTTGCAGAACATCAGCGGCGGTGGCGCTGCGTTCCTTGTCAAGGGCTGTGCGTCGAAGCCACGTTTCCAGCAAAAGATTCATGTCGGTCTTATAGGTATTCGCGGCGTCATATGCTGTTTCCAGCAAGTTCAGATCCTCTTCCGGCAGAAGCGGGTTGAGTCTGATAAAAAGCTTCTCCATCTCTTGAAAGAGTTTCACCCCCTCTTCGGTCATGGACGGTGCGTCCAAAGCTTGAGCACGCTGGTTTGCGATGCGTATGGAGCTGCCAAGGTCAACAATCTCGTTAGCCAAGGTCAGAGATAGAGCGAGCCTTTCCAGCGAGGAGGGCATTTCTCCGCTTCGGATGGCTTCGAGCAACGCCTGATCGCCGGAATGGAGGAGTTTCAGCAGACTGCTCTGGAATTCATTGGTGCTTTTGTCCATATCAGCCCGGATCGAAGTCAGTTTTTTCTGTATGGCATAGGTCTGGCTACATTGCTCCTGGTATGTCTTCATATCTTCCGCAGTGTTTTCCGCGTTCTGACGTAACACATGGAGTTCCGGGTAGTTGTGGGACAGATCAATAGCTCGTGCGAGGCTGTCCTGTGCCTTGGCAAAATTTTTGGTCGCGTCTTCCCAGTCTGTTTCGCGCCCGTAAGCGCTGAAGCGCTGCATGGACTGTACGGTGGAATTTGCAGCACGCTCCAAATTCGTGACAATCTCTACTTCCGCAAGATAGCATTCACTGATAGCATAGCTGGCATTCTGCGTACTGCTCATGGTGTTCATGGCCATGATGCCCAGTCCACACATGAGAATGATGAGCAGACCGAATCCGATCCCGAGCTTGAGCCATACTTTGAGATTTTTCATCAGAATAACCTTTGTGGGGGAATCCCTATGAAAGGGAAATGGAGAATGATTTTTCAATACCCCTGATAAGTTGCCGCATTAAAGCGGAAAATAAAAACTCTCGCCAACGAGTGAATCTCCTTTTGCTATTTGTTCAGTGAATCAATGAGGTCTGTCAGAACTGTAATTTGACGTTCAAGTTCCGTTACCGTGCGGGAAGCTTCCCTCATATTGGCTGCTGTTTCAGAGGCAATGGCGTTGATTTGTCCCAGAGTGCAGTTGACGCCTTCACTTGTAGCTGACTGTTCTTCGCTGGCAGTTGCTATAGCCTGAATTTTGTCGGCCGATGCGGCCGCCATATCCAGTATTTCATGTAGGGTATCTTTAGCTTTGGCGCCAAGCTCCTTGGTCGTGTTGATATTCGTTACATTGCAATCCACCTGGGTGATGCTTTTCGCGGAACTTTCCTGAATGGCGGAAATGGCGTTGGCCACATCTGTGGTTGAAGTCATGGTTTTTTCAGCCAGCTTGCGAACTTCATCGGCCACCACAGCAAAACCGCGCCCTGCCTCTCCGGCCCGGGCAGCTTCAATGGCTGCATTCAAAGCCAGAAGGTTGGTTTGATCCGCAATATCGGAGATGACATTCATAATATGGGTGATGTTCTGGGTATGTTTATCCAGATCCGCCATGACGTTTTTCAGTTCTATGGAATCATCCTGCACTTTTTGGATACTGCCCATGACCTGCTCTACAACATTCACCCCCTGCGCGGCCGCAGTATGTGTTTCTTGTGCGCCCTCGGAAGATGCGGCGGCATTGCTGGCGATATCGGTCACTGCCAGATTCATCTGTTTCATGGCCGTGGAGGTATCAGCCACGCGTTGGGCCTGTTCTTGCGCCCCTGCATTGCTGTTTTCGATACGCGCCGCCAGGTCCTTGCTCACGTCCTCGCACACCCGGGCCACATCAGCCAGGCGCTCGGCCACTTCATGCATTTGCCGCGCTGCCTCATTGGCTTTACGCAGGGCTTGTTCGGCTTCGAGCTTGGCGGCTTGAGCCGCGCGGCTCTGTTCTTCAGCGACTGCTTGTTTTTCCGCGCTTTCTTGGATGCGGAATTTGAGACGCTCGATCATAAAGTTGAGTGTTTTACGCAATCTACCAATTTCATTATTGTTTTTTACTGCAATAACGGAATCAAGGTTGCCCTGTGCGGCACTTTCGGCAAATTTGGTTGTTTCTTCCAGCGGCGTGGTAATGGCCCGGCAGGTAAAGGTCAGGCTGATTACCACAGCAAGAAAAATAATCCCGATGCAAATGGAGACGTAGATGGCGTTGGTATGAGCGCTCATTCTTGTCGCATTCACTTCGGCATTGCAACGCTCATTGAGCTGACGGGTGAAACGATCCAGCGGGATCATGATTTCAGCCGTGGAATTCTGATAGGCCGGTCCGAACACCAATTGCGCAGCTTTCTCACGGTCAGGCGCGCCTGTTATGGTGTATTGGCCTGAAGTATCCTTGAATTTGCCTTCCACCGCATTCATGGCCTCGACTTCCAGACTGATCAGCGTATTGGATAACTGATTGGCCTTGGCTACCAGCGCCAATTCCTCTTCGGTGACGCCGTAGTCCTTGAGCAGGCTGACAAGTTCTTTTTTCTGTCCGGGGGCGATGAGCGCATCGGCCGGACGGGCTTTGACGCCTGCGCGCACATCCACAATATTGTTATACACTTCAAGCGCTTTCTTATCACCCGTAACAGCATAAAGGCGTACATTGGCAGTGAGGTTCTCAGAGCTTTTGCGGACTTCCTCCCCCAGATTGAGGCTGATCAGGCGTTTTTGCTCGACATCCTGCAACACGTTAATCGTGGATATGAATCTGGAAATCTCAAAGGCTGTGACGAGTACGGCGAGCAGGATGAGGCTGTTAAGGAGGAGCATGGCTTTGCGAATAGTCATAATTACGCCTGTCTGTATTGGTGCTGTAGGGGATGGTAAAGATGTTCCAGGCTCAAGAAAAAACTGAAGTTTCTTTGTCTAAATATGTATAAATGTGGGTATTTCTATAAATCGTCGGAAAGCGGAAAAAGTTTAGTCTGAAGATAAGACGATTCACTTGAAACGTGAAATTAATATAAGCAAATCCGCCGGGGGAAGCGGCGGATTTGCTGTGGGGTTACTGCTTTTGCTCTATTTTAGCCCAGCTGTCTTTCAGGGTGACAGTGCGGTTGAATACCGGCTTTTCCGGCGTACCGTCGGGGTCTGTGCAAAAATATCCCAGGCGTTCAAACTGCACCCGTTCACCCACAGGCAGCTCGGCAAGGTAAGGTTCGGCCATGGCTGTGCCGATTTTTATCGAATCGGGGTTGATAAAATCGGTAAAGGGGCGGCCCTCATCGGCGGGGTCGCCAGTCACTCCAGGCGTGTCCTGTAAAAAGAGGTGATCGTAGAGGCGGACTTCCACCGGGCGGGCATGGCGTGCGCTTACCCAGTGAATAGTGCCCTTCACCTTGCGTCCGTCGGGCGAAGAGCCGCCGCGTGAAGCCGGGTCATGCGAGCAGCGCAGCTCCACCACGTTTCCCGCTCCATCCTTTATGACTTCCCGGCAGGTGATGTAGTAGGCATAGCGTAGCCGAACCTCGGCGCCGGGAGCGAGGCGATAGTATTTCTTGGGAGGATCTTCCCGGAAGTCATCGCGCTCAATCCACAGTTCACGACAGAATGGAACCGGGCGGGAACCATAGGAAGCGTCTTCAGGGTGCAGCGGCAGGTCGAAGCTTTCTTCCTTGTCTTCAGGGTAGTCCTCAATGACCACCTTGATCGGATCGAGTACGGCCATACAACGCGGAGTAACTGCGTTGAGGTGTTCACGTACGCAGAATTCGAGGAGGCCATAATCCACAACTGAGTCCGCCGTGCGCGCTATGCCAATGCGTGCGCAGAAGTCGCGAATGGCTTCAGGCGTATAGCCGCGGCGGCGCAGGCCGCTGATCGTGGGCATGCGTGGATCGTCCCATCCGCGTACATGCCCTTCCTTTACCAATTGGATGAGCTTGCGCTTGGACAGCAGCGTATGCGTGAGGTTGAGCCGGGCGAATTCGATTTGCTGGGGATGATAAATATCCAACGCGTCGAGGAGCCAGTCGTACAATTCACGGTTGTTGTCGAATTCCAGCGTGCAAATGGAATGCGTAATGCCTTCAATAGAGTCGGAAATGCAGTGGGTGAAGTCATACATCGGATAGATGCACCACGTGTCGCCCGTGCGATGGTGACTTGCGTGGCGGATGCGGTACAGCGTGGGGTCGCGCATGATCACATTGGGCGAAGCCATATCGATTTTTGCGCGGAGCACCAGCTTTCCGTCCGGAAATTCACCCGCCTTCATGCGGCGGAACAAGTCGAGGCTTTCGTCTGCCGGGCGATCCCGCCAGGGACTGGGGGTGCCGGGTTTGGTAAGGGTGCCGCGATATTCACGGATTTCTTCGGCCGACAATTCATCCACATAGGCTTTGCCGTCCATGATCAATTTTTCGGCATAGGCGTACAAGCGGTCGAAATAATCGGAAGCGTAATGTGGTTCGCCTTCCCACTCAAAGCCCATCCAGCGTACATCCTGCTGGATGGAATCAACATACTCCACATCTTCTTTCACCGGATTGGTATCGTCGAAGCGCAGATTGCACTTGCCGCAAAAATCCTTGGCGAGTCCGAAATTTATGCAGATGGATTTGGCGTGGCCGATATGCAGGTAGCCGTTGGGTTCAGGGGGGAAGCGCGTGTGAACCCTGCCGTCGAAACGGCCGCTTTCGTTGTCCTGTGTGATGCGCGCGCGCAGGAAGTCCTGCCCCAGGGGCCTTTCCTGCGCGGCGGCGCAGGGCGTTTCGGGCTGCTGACTCATGAGCTTGCTCCAGACCCGGCGGCAGGGCCGCAGGGTGAATTTGCGAAAGAAATTTAATTGATAACAGTGCCGCTGTACTAAATATTTTATTATATACGTTTTTTTTTATTCAGTCAATGCGCCGAGCGTCTTCCGGCATAGAGACATTGAATAAGTATCTTGTGTGGCATCAGGTATTCAGGACAACGCTTGTGTGTGGTGGATTTTGGCCCGTAATTTGCATGAGCTTTTTTGTCTTCTGTCGGGCGTTGGTAATCCGTCGCCCTTTCCGTCCGGCGAGTTTTCTCGAAGACGAGCCGTTGGCGGCGCAAATCCCGCGCATGCGGGCTTTGCCATCAGTAGGAAGGATAAGGAGAATCTATGCAAAATGCCATGTTTTCCGGCGTATTCGCCGCGTTGACCAGTGAGCACCGCATGGCGGTGATTTCCAATAATCTGGCCAACGTCAATACCAGTGGCTACAAGGCAGACAAACTGGCCTTCAAGGATACCATGCAGAATTTCGCCCATGATTTTATCCGTGAACCTCTGGAAAATCTGCGTTCAAAACCGCTTTTCCCCGAGGCGCAGCAGCGTTCCAGGGTGCGCTTGGCCGTAGAACAGACGGATTTCAGTCAGGGCAGTATGAAGTATACCGGAAACAACCTGGATTTCGCCATTTCCGGAGAAGGTTTCTTTCGCGTCCAGACTCCCAATGGCGCGTTCCTTTCCCGTAACGGGAGTTTTTGTCAAAGCGCTGACGGTACGCTCATGACCAAGCAGGGCTGGCCGGTGCTCGGAGAGGGGGGGCCTATCGTCATACCTCAGGGCACCCGTAATATCCATGTGGACAGCGAAGGCGGGATTTTTGCGGACGGAGGCCAGGTAGGGGTGCTGGATGTTGTCTCTGTCGGAGATTTGACAGCGCTGGAAAAAGTGGGAGGTAATCTCTACCGTTTACGTCCCGGTTCTACGGTTGGGGAGGTAGACCCTCGCCAGACGGGTACCATGGTCAACCAGGGCTACCTGGAGGACGCCAATGTCAACGCGGTGACCGAGATGGTGAACATGATCGATGTGCATCGCAATTTTGAAGCGTATCAGAAAATGATGCAGAGTTCGGATGCAATAGACAGGGAACTGAATACCAAGGTGGGCAAGTCCCGGTGATGAAAGCGGCGTGGGGCAGCTTTACTGCCGTGCGCCAGCGCAGGGCTTGCCGAATTCACCTTGGCGGCTGTGTGCCGCCAGGATTTGGACAAGCGTTTATCTTATACTCCAGCCCGCCGCAAAGGCACGCCGGGGCGTATCCGGCAAGCGAGGACAACCGTCATGATGCGTTCACTCTGGTCCGCCGCCACGGGCATGACCGCCCAACAGACCAATATCGATGTTATTTCCAACAACTTGGCCAACGTCAATACTACATCATTCAAAAAAAGCCGTGCCGAATTTGAAGATTTGATGTACCAGACCATGCGCGTGGCCGGTTCCGCCACGGAAGGAGACAACTCCATCCCCGTTGGCGTTCAGGTCGGCATGGGCGTACGCCCCGTGGCTGTGCACAAATTCTTCACCCAGGGGGATTTTCAGAATAGTGGAAATCCTCTGGACGTGGCCATTGAGGGGGACGGTTTCTTCCGCGTCATGGTGGGAGATCAGGAAATGTATACCCGGGCGGGAGCATTTAAGCTCAATCAGGACGGTACAGTGGTCACCGCCAATGGTTATGTGCTCCAGCCCGAGTTCGCCGTGCCGGAAGAGACGAAATCTATCTCCATCAGCGAAGACGGCCGTATGGTCGCTCTGGATGCCAACTCGGAAGAACTGGCAGCCACGGATATTCCTTTGTACACCTTCATCAATCCCGCTGGTCTGGATGCGCGCGGGCGCAACCTGTACACCCCCACGGACTCTTCGGGCGACCCGGTGGAGGGTGTACCCGGTGAAAACAACGTGGGCACCCTGGCCCAGGGTTTTCTGGAAATGTCCAACGTGGAAGTCGTGGATGAAATGGTCAACATGATCGTGGGACAGCGTGCCTATGAAATGAATTCCAAGGCTATTCAGACCTCTGACTCCATGCTTCAGACTGCCGTTAACCTGAAGCGTAGCTGAGGCGGGAGTTTATCTTGTTTTTCTTTCGCGCCGCAGGCCGTTTCGCCCTTTTCGCGATCGCGCTGTTGGTCTTGGGGATGCTTCCCCGCGCCGCTCAGGCAGTGCAAGCCTCCGGCAACGATTCCCGTGTGGCCGTGCCGCCTGCCTCCATTGGCGGCAGCGGCGGCGTCTGGCGCTTGCGCATCCGCGAAGCTGCGGCGGTACAAAACGATATGGTACGGCTCGGCGATATTGCCGACCCTCTTGGCGAACTCTCCGGCCTTCGCTGGAAAGAGCTGGCGGGCAAAGTTCTGTGGCCCGCGCCGCCCACTCCCGGCAAGCCTCTCCAAATCAATCGGCAGCGTCTTGAAACTGCTCTGAAGGAGAGCCTGGGGGAACTTGCCGCATCCTGTATTTTGCCTTCCTCTCTGGCCATTCAGCGCGGCGGAGCGGCCTACCTTGAACCTGATTTGCGCGCTCTGGTGATGCGCGCTCTGACCCCCCAGATTAATCTGCTGGGCGGGCACGGAGAGCTGACGGATTTTCGTCTGCCTGCATATGCGTTTACGGCCCATGAAGGGCAAAGCCTTGAACTTGAGCGGGGCATCGTCGCGCCGGGGCGCATCGGGTTGCGTTTTGCCGTGAAGGAAATGGACGGAGCTGTCAGACGCCGTTTTACCGGTTCAGTCTTTCTCAATCTATGGATGGATGTGCCTTGCGCCGCTGTTCCCCTGAATCGGGGAGATGCCGTTTCATTGGACAGGGTAACCTTTCGCTCCGAAAATCTTGCCTATACCAAAGGTGCTGTCTGGGATGGCCGGGGCGGTCCGTGGCAGGTGAAACGGGCTATTGGTGTGGGCGAGGCCATTCTGGCGGACGATCTCGCTCCGCTGGCGGCCATTCACCGGGGGGATCGCGTGACGCTGCTGTACCGGCGGGGCAATGTGGAGATGCGGACAGTGGTTGAGGCTCTGGAAGAGGGCGGCCCCGGCGACACTATCGCAGTGCGCAATATGAGTTCCAAAAAACAGATTTATGCCACGGTGCGCGATGCCAATACTGTGGAAACGAAGTAGCGGAGGAAGATCATGAACAATATTGTTTCGGACATGTACGGACTTCTGGCGCGAAGCCTTTGGTGCGTTGTCGCGCTGACGTTCGCGGGGTGCACGGCGGCCGAACAGAAACCCACGATCATCCAACCCGTGACGCAGCCCATGGCATACCGCGAACCTGCTCCGACCTACAGCAATCCCGGTTCGATTTTCAGCGAGGGCGACGGCCTGCTGTTATTTGACGACCATCGGGCCCGCCGCGTGGGGGATATTGTGATGGTCAACGTAGTGGAAAGCGCCAGCGCCGCAAACGAGGCCACCACAGACACCAACCGCGACAGCACGTCGGAGTATGGCATCTCCGCCCTGTTCGGGCGCAGTTCTATTCCGCTTGTGGGCGGCAAAGTAGGCAGTTCCCCTGTTCTGGAAACGAAGACCAAGAAAGAGTTTTCCGCCGACGGGTCCACTACGCGCAATAATAAAGTCTCAGCCACAGTGGCTGCCCGTGTAGTAAACGTGATGCCTGACGGCCTGCTACGCATTGAAGGCGCGCGGGAAACCAAGGTCAACAACGAAACGCAGTTCCTTGTGGTGGCAGGACTGATCCGCAGCCGAGACGTGGCGGCAGACAACAGCATTTTGTCCACACAGATCGCGGACGCCCATATTTCTTACTATGGAGAGGGAGTCATCGCCGACAAGCAGAAGCCCGGCTGGTTGACGCGTCTGCTGGACAACATCTGGCCGTTCTAGGAATATTTTCGCAAAAAAGTATGAAATGTGTTCCGGAGTTTGCTTTTCTGCAAGCTTCGGAACACATTTGCTTTTAAAGCATGTCGATGCTGTAGTACTCTACAGTGCCGGGTGGAATGTCAAACAGCTTCAAATCCGATTGAAATTTCTCATGCGGCCAGGACGAGCAATATGCTGATTTTCAAAATTTTAATTTTTAGTACGTTCGTCCTGCCCATGCAGTCTTGTCGAATGTGTTTTTTTCTGAAGCCTTTTGTGCATATTGGCACACTTGTCCATTATTTTGGGGGAGCATGCTCTGAAGATATCAGACGTTGCCCTATGTGATTTCTCCCTGGGGCATATCGGTTCAAAATAAAAAAACATATTTTTTCAGGGTGATGTCCATACCCAGTCGGGTGATGTTTCTCTCCTTCGCCCTTTAATGTCTTGGGAATATACGAAATCGTGCCAATACGTTCCGGAGCATTGTTAAAGAGAATTTGCCTGATGGCGTTCACTGCCGAGAGCATGATCTTTTTGGAGTGCCGAACAACGGCTGAGAGCTGTTCTCCACTCCCCGATTACTCTGCGCAAAGAGCGGCCTTGTTCTTTTTACTGTGTTTTTGCCCGGAGCGGCAAGAAGCCCCGCAAAGCCTCATGAATCGTGAATTTGGCTTGCAAAATACAGGGGGGTTTGTTATTCACTGAACAATCAGGCTTGAGGAGAGACAACCTGTAACTTTCACTAGAGGATTTGAGATGGAGAAACAGCAGAACAACGATGTTGTCGTTGACCGTGGGGAAGCGAAGTGGTCCGACCTGTGGCTCAAAGAAGACTATTGGGCGATGTGGATCGGCTTCTTTATTCTGATCGTGTCTGCGGTCATGATTTTCGGCGCCCGGGGCGACATCGAAAAGAAAATGGCCGACTATAACGCCGTCATTGCCGCTGAAAAAGCCAAGCCCTTCAAAACCATTGAATTTATTCAGGCGACTGCCGCCAAAAAAGCTTTGACCGGTGCGTCCCTGCCTTCCGTGAAGGCACTGATCGGCTACACGAAAACTCCGGGCAAGTGGGACAGCAATCCCCTGGCTTCTTTTGTCACTCCCGCCAAGGGAGACAAGGCTACTGCCGACGCCGCCAAAGCCAAGGCCGAAGAAGCTCTGAACGCCGCCAAGGCCGCTCAGAGCGCTGCCGCTGACGCCCAGTTCAAGGATGAAGCCCTGAACAAGGCCGCCACCGACGCCATTGGTGCATGGCAGGCCGCTGACAAGGCCGCTGCCGCCGCCAAGGCAAGCCCCGGTTCCAATATCATCCTGTCCCTCATTGTGCTCGGCCTCGGGATGGGCGTGATGTTCTCCGTTGGTATGATGGCCATGGGCAACAATGTGCCCCAGTTCTTCATCGGTTTCCTCGGCGTGTTCGTGCTCAGCGTGTTCGCCAACTTCCTCGGCGGCTTCAAGCCGACCGCGACGTATGGTGTGAACGCCGAAATCATGTCCATCGTTCTTGGTCTGCTGATTGCCAATACCATCGGTACGCCCAAATGGATCATGCCCGCCGTGCAGGTGGAGTATTACATCAAGGCCGGTCTTGTGCTGCTGGGCGCTGAAGTGCTCTTCGGCAAGATTCTCGCCATTGGCGTGCCCGGCATCTTTGTGGCCTGGGTGGTCACCCCCATCGTGCTGATTACTACCTTCATCTTCGGCCAGAAAGTACTGAAGATGCCTTCCAAGACCCTGAACATCGTCATTTCTGCCGATATGTCCGTGTGCGGCACCTCTGCCGCCATTGCGACCGCTGCTGCCTGCCGCGCGAAGAAGGAAGAACTGACCCTTTCCGTGGGGCTTTCCCTTACCTTCACCGCGATCATGATGATTGCCCTGCCTGCGCTGATTAAGGCCCTTGGCCTGCCTGAAGTGCTGGGCGGAGCCTGGATCGGCGGTACCATCGACGCTACCGGCTCCGTGGCCGCAGCGGGTGCCTTCCTCGGCCCCAAGGCCCTGCAGGTTGCCGCGACCATCAAGATGATCCAGAATGTGCTCATCGGTGTGACCGCCTTCTGCGTGGCCATGTACTGGTGCACCAAGGTCGAGTGCAATGAAGGCCAGCAGGTTTCCGCCATGGAAATCTGGAATCGCTTCCCCAAGTTCGTCATCGGCTTCTTGGCTGTGTCCATCGTGTGCTCCGTGGTGAGCGGCAACCTGGGTGGCGACCTCGCCACCGCTACGATTGACAAGGGCGTGGTTTCCGTGGCTAAGGCCTTCCGCGGCTGGATGTTCGCCCTGGCCTTCGTGTCCATCGGTCTGGCGACCAACTTCCGCGACCTCGCCAAGTACTTCAAGGGCGGCAAGCCCATCATCTTGTACGTGGTTGGTCAGTCCTTCAACCTGTGCCTGACTTTGCTCATGGCCTGGATTATGTTCTACAAGGTCTTCCCCGATATCACCGCGAGCATCTAGCGCGGGTTATCATGCAAGGGCCGCCCGCGCTTGGCGCGGGCGGTCTGTTTTCTGGAGACATCATGAATCTTTCTTCCACCATGCAACGCTGGTTCCGCCTTGTCGTTTATGGGGCCATGTTCTGGCTGATCTTTTGCGTGGGACTGCCGCACCTGCTCTCTCTGAGTGAAAGCTGGAGAAATTTCGGCGCGGCTCAGGAAAAATGGAACCTTCATGCCGGTGCGGTCTATTATACTGACGTTCCCGTCACCCGGGATACAGAGACTGCCAATCGTACTGCGGTGCGGCAGGCTCTGGACAAGAGACTCCAAACCATCTCAAAGGCTGACAGCGGCACTGGGATGTAGCATTTTGAAATAGAGCTTCTCCTCAAGCATTGTTCGTTCATTAACGAACTGAAAAACGGCGCTGCAAATTGTGGTGCCGTTTTTTCGTGTTTTGCGGAGTTGATCGGAGCGGGACTCCGTAACGCAGACGGAGTACGGCGATTCACCTGTTGCGCAGTCACCTGGCGGTGACCGCAGGGCATACAGGCATGGAGAACAGAGCAAGTTACGGCTCCAGGCGTGAAAGCTGTGGACCGGAACATCGTATCCCGGTTATGTATAATTTCGAAGTTAAACTACTCTGGAAGGATAAAAGAAAGTAACACTTAAATTTTATTCTTGCTATTTATACTGCAAAAGCATGCGCTTTTTCTTGTTCCATATTTTATTAATAGTAAAAGCAAATAGTTTTATTCGTATCATGTAAAAAAAGATCGTGATTTTCGACACATTGATCGATGAGAAAATCATTCCTGCTTGACCTGAAAACCCCAATCATCTAACAATTATACCAAACTGAAAATTGTGCTGTATTGCGCGCAGCGCAGTGCGGGCTCTCCAATTGCAAGGTCTGCTCGTCGATTGGACAAGGCCGCCCCCTTTCCCATTTGGGGAAGGGGGGCTGAGTATGGCTAGTTGTCTCAAGCGCAACACCTTTCAGGAGGACGATATGCGGTTTGCTATCGGCATGGGCAAGGATGGAGCGGAAGAACGCCTTGAAAAGCGGGGCGTAAGCCGCCGTGACTTTCTGAAATTTTGCACGGCTGTGGCGGTCACTATGGGTATGGGGCCGGGCTTTGCGCCCGCAGTGGCCCGTGCACTGACAGCGGGAAAAAGGCCTTCGGTTGTGTATCTGCACAATGCCGAATGTACAGCCTGCACGGAAGCGTTGTTGCGTACATCCAATCCTTATCTCGACGAGCTTCTTTTCGATACCATTTCTCTGGATTATCAGGAAACGGTCATGGCGGCGGCTGGCGAGGCCGCAGAAGCGGCCCTGCATCAGGCTATTGCCAATCCAGAGGGATTTATCTGCGTTGTGGAAGGTTCCATTCCCACGGCGGAAAACGGGATTTACGGCACTATTGCCGGGCGCACCATGCTGGATATCTGCAAGGAAATTTTGCCCAAGGCCAAGACCGTGGTGGCTTACGGTACCTGTGCAAGCTTTGGCGGAATCCCCGCCGCCGCGCC
Source organism: Pseudomonadota bacterium (assembly GCA_023450535.1). Lineage (GTDB taxonomy): Bacteria > Desulfobacterota > Desulfovibrionia > Desulfovibrionales > Desulfovibrionaceae > Mailhella. The sequence continues at coordinate 19,154 of JAEXGX010000453.1, forward strand.
CAATCCTACCGGAGCCAAGGGCGTCAATACCTGTTTCGCCGAGCTGGGCGTTAAGGCCGTCAATATTGCCGGCTGCCCGCCCAACCCTTTGAATATTGTGGGCGCTCTGGTGGCGGTGCTTACTGGTCAGGAAGTTGAGCTTGATGAGAATTCCCGCCCGGTCATGTTTTACGGCCTGAGCGTGCATGAACAGTGCGAACGTTTGCCTCATTTTGAGGCAGGCGAATTTGCTCCTTCCTTTGATTCGGAAGAAGCCCGCAACGGCTGGTGTCTGTATGAACTGGGATGCAAGGGGCCTGAAACTTTCAATAACTGCCCTAAGGCGCGTTTCAATAACGGAGTCAACTGGCCTGTGGGGGCCGGGCACCCCTGCATCGGATGCAGTGAAGACGGCTTCTGGGACAATATGACACCATTCTATAAAAGCTGAGGCGCTCGCCTGAGTTTTCTGACGCAAGCAGCAGTTACGGCGTTTCGCCGTTGGTATGTATATTTTGAAATGAGAGAGCAGATATGAGCCAGGCAAAAACTCCCCAAAGCTCCTATTCGGGGTCCATTGTAGTGGATCCCATTACCCGTATTGAAGGGCATATGCGTATTGAGGTGGAAGTGGAAAACGGCCGCGTCAAGGATGCGCGCAGTGCCGCCACGCTCTTCCGTGGTCTGGAGGTAATTCTAAAAGGGCGCGACCCGCGCGACGCGCAGCATTTCACGCAGCGTACCTGCGGCGTGTGTACGTACACCCACGCGCTGGCTTCCACCCGTACCTTGGAAAACGCCATTGGTGTGGAAATTCCCCAAAACGCCACAACCATCCGCAACCTTGTGCTGGGCATGCAGTATCTGCATGACCATGTGGTGCATTTCTACCATTTGCATGCTCTGGACTTTGTGGACGTGGCTTCCGCCATTAAGGCTGATCCGGTCAAGGCCGCGAAGCTCAACGCTTCCATTTCTCAAACGCCGCTTTCCGCTGAAACGCTGAAAGCCGTACAGGACAAGGTTAAGGCTCTGGTGGACAGCGGCCAGCTCGGCCCCTTTACCAATGCGTATTTTTTGGGAGGGCATCCCGCCTATTATCTTGATCCGGAAACCAATCTCGTCGCCACTGCCCATTATCTGGAGGCTCTGCGCAAACAGGTGAAAATTGCGCAGGCCATGGCTGTGTTCGGCGCGAAGAATCCGCACACCCAGTTTACAGT
>JAEXGX010000457.1 GCA_023450535.1 Pseudomonadota bacterium
GTGTAGAACACGTCGTCTTCTTCCACTTTCTTCATGATCTCGGCGACACTACGCTCCTCACCGTAACATGATTGCGCCCCGGTGGGGCAGTGGCGCACGCAGTCGCCACAATCCGTGCATTTCGAACGCTCGTAGAAGATCAACCCTTCTTCCGTCAACGTCAGGCAGCCGCTCGGGCAGGCGGCGATGCAGCGCCCGCAGACCGAAACACCGAGACAGCGGTTCGGATTGAAGGCACGCTCCGGCCTGAACATTTGAGATTCCGGATTGCTGCACCAACGACAACGCAGAGGACAGCCCTTGAGAAACACCACTGTGCGGATTCCTTCACCGTCATGAACGCTGAAACGCTGCACGTTGAAAACAATACCTTTACAATCCCTATCCTGCATGACCCTCTCCTTGGGGACGTTACACTACTCCGACTGCTTCGGCAGGAAGACGCGGCGTAAGTTTTTTTCTCACATAATGGATGAAATACAGAGTACTGGCGAGCGAAGCGATGATATCGCTCACGGGCTCCGCAGCGACAACCGCGAAAACCTTGTCCTCCATCATTCCGGGGAGGATATAAATCAGCGGAATAAGGAGAATGCCCTTGCGGAAAAAGGCGAAGAACAGAGAAAGCTTGCCGTCGCCAAGGGCGTTGTAGGTATCCTGGCTGACAATGGTCATGCCGAGGAAAAAGGTGCCGGAAATATACAATCGGAGCATGGGTGCGGCGCTGTCCACAAGAACCGGATCAGGCGTGAACAGACTGACGAAAAAATGCGGAAAAGCCACCAGCAGACTTGTCCCGAGCAGGGAATACAACAGCGTGGCCTTGCCCGCCAGCCATATGGTTTCTTTTACCCGCCCGTAATCCCCAGCCCCGTAGTTGTAGCTGACTATGGGCTGAGCACCCTGGTAAATACCGATCATGGGCAGGAGGATGAGCTGGAATATCGAAGCCAGAATTGCCATGGCACCTACAGCGATATCTCCGCCAAAACGGGCCAATTGCATGTTGAAGCTGAGCAGCAGAAGCCCTTCGGTGGAAATCATGAACGCCGGGGAAGCCCCCAGAACGACGATACGCCGTATAAGCTCCCCACTTGGCCGCAGAAAGCGCCTGCGGATATGTAACTGGGCCAGAGGTCCGCGAAAGAAGCGCAGAACCCAGAGAAAGGAGACGAACTGGGCGATGACCGTGGCTGTGGCCGCGCCCTGAATACCCATATCCAGGGCGAAAATAAAAATCGGATCGAGGATGATATTGACCACCCCGCCGATCAGGGGCGTCATCATGCCTATTTTGGTAAACCCCTGCGTATTGATGAAATAATTCATGCCCAGGCTGCACTGAAAGAAAAAGGTGCCCAGGCTGTAAATACGCAGATAACTTTCGGCGTAGGGAAGCGTGGCCTCGCTCGCGCCGAAAAGTAAAAGCAGCGGCTCGCAAAAAATCTGAATGCCCGCCGTAATCAGGAGCGACCCCGCAATCAGGAGAAAGAGGCTGTTCGACATGATGTGGTCGGCCCCATCCTGATCTTTTGCGCCAAGGCTGATACCGCTGAGAGGCGCACCTCCTCGCCCGAACAGGCTGGTCACGGCCAGAATGATGGTTACAATGGGCATACAGATGCCCACGGCGGTCATGGCGGGTACACCGTCGTCCATGTGCCCGATATAGATGCGATCCACCAGATTATAGCACAGGGTAATGAGCTGGGCCAACATGGCGGGAACGGCCAGCGACAGCAGAAGGCCCGGAATTTTGCCGACGGCAAGCCTGTTTTCCATCAGAGAACTCCTTGACATCACTTGAGGGGGCTCCTCGCCCCCTCAAACTCCCCTCGGCACCTGCCCGAAAGGGTGACGGGCTTGCCCGTCATTTCCCTGAGCCGCTTTGCGGCTCAGGGAAACAGAGAGCAGAGCGGGGCATGATGCTCCTGCACCCCCAATTATGACACTATGCTATAAACATGGGGCTCCGGGGGAGATTACCTCTCTGCCAGACCGGCTCGGCCCCGACGGGGTACGGGGCGCCTTTAACCGTAGAAGCGGAGCTTCGTACGGATGAAGAGAGCAGAGATGAGCCCCGAAACAAACGTTAAACGTTCAGGAACTTCTTGGCGTTGCCGTACATCACCTTTTCCAGTACCTCTTCCGTAAAACCAAGGGCTTTGGTAACCTCAAGAGCTTCGGACAGAGGCGTGAAAGGATGCGCACTGCCAAAGAACACCTTGTCGGACAGGCGGGTGTTGAGCACGGGCACATAGAAATCCATCCACATATTCATGGTGACGTCGGAAATATCCATGAACACGTTCTCGTTGCGGAACACTGTAGCCAGAGCTTCCTGCGGGAAATTCCAGGCAGCGTGGCTCATGACGATGCGCAGTTCGGGAAAGTCGGAGGCGACCCGGTCGACAAGCACGGGGCTGGTGTTGGCCATGGGGACACGCGGCATGGGTGCGGGCCCGGTGGTCATGATCACAGGCACATTCAGTTCGCAGCATACGGTATACAGC
>JAEXGX010000372.1 GCA_023450535.1 Pseudomonadota bacterium
GGGGGGAGGGGAAACTTTTTCAAAAGTTTCCCCTCCCCCTCATTTCCCTAAGTGTTTTCCCTTCAGGAGACTCGGCCCCGGAGCTGGCGTTTGTCACCCACGCGCATGGTAAAGCGTTCCCGGTCGAAATATTCCAGCAACGGAATGAGGTATTTGCGGGTCAGGCCGCCTGTGACTTCCTTAAAGTCGCCGGGGGTCAGGTCGTCATGGGTTTCAAACCAGACTCGGGTACGGTTTTTGAGCTCCTCAATGGCGGACGAATCGTACCACAGCCCTTCGGAAACCTTGATCAGCGTTCCTTCTTGCTGGAGCAGGCGCAATACGGGCGTGGCTTCCTTGAGCGTGACGCCCAGTTCTTCCAGCACGTCCTTGAGGTTGGGCGGGGTCATGGGCGCGGCCTTATGGGCTTCCACAAGTTTTTCGCGCAGGGCGCTCTGGTCGGAGGCCAGGGAGATGCGGTGATCCGCCAGGCGCAGCAGTTCACCTTCCGCTGCCAGAGCACCGGAGCGGATCAGTTTTTCCAGCACAAAATGGGCCAGCTTGGGCGGAACCTGAGCGGGCATGAGTACACCCTTGGCCATGCCCGGCTTGAGTGGTTCCCGCCGGTGAAATTCTGCCGCGCGGGCCAGTGCCGCGTCAGAAAGTTTCTGAAGGGCGGCGGCCGCGATCCAGGCACGGCCTTCCTTGTCGTAACAGGCGATGCGTCCCTTGCCGGACAAAGTTTGCACCAGTTTTTCCAGACGCTTGTTCTCCAGGTTGGTCAGTACGGAAAGCGCGGCCTGGGTTGCACCGTGCGGCCCGGCCAGCTCAAGCTGGGTAACAAGACGATCTTCTTCTCCGGCTTGCTCGGAGCTGTCCGGCAAGGCCAGCAGCTTTGCCCTCATTTCCGGAGAAATGTCGCGGCGGCGCGGGGCACTGTCCAGCGGGATGAGCACGGAGCCTCCCGCCACAGTACGCAAGGGGGAAAAAGCACGGACAACGCAACGATCGCCAAAGACGCCTGCCATGAACGTTTCTTCTCCGTTTTCCGGAGAAAAGCGCACTTCCGCCAGAGCTGTTTCACCGGGAGCGAGTTTGTCGCGGTCATAAAAATACAGGCGCGCGGGCACTTCCTTTGCGCCGTGGTGGAAATGGATTTCCGCCCGGTGGCGCAGTGCGCGGGGCGAGGAAGACAGACAGGAGAGGGAAAGTACCCAGCGCGAAGAAGGGAAAAGCGTGCCGGGGCGGGCGATCACGTCGCCGCGTCGGATGTCTTCCACATCCAGCCCGGCGAGGTTGATGGAGGTGCGGTGGCCAGGCGTGGCTTCTTCCACATCCGCGCCGTGGGTCTGGATACTGCGGATACGCGACGGCTTGCGGGAAGGCAGCAGCTCCACGTCATCACCGGGTTTTGCGCGTCCGGAAATAAGCGTACCCGTCACCACCGTGCCGTGGCCTTTGAGGGTGAAAACGCGGTCTACGGGCAGACGGAACAGGTCTTCACGGCGCTTGGGCGCAAGCTCTTTGTTTCGCGCATAAATGGCTTGGCGCAGGGCATCCAGTCCTTCGCCTGAAACTGAGGATACGGGAAAAATGGGCGCACCTTCCAGAAAGGTGCCTTCCAGAAAAGAGGCCACATCTTCCTTGGCCAGTTCCAGCAGTTCGGGGTCGACCATGTCAATTTTGGTCAGCGCAACCATGCCGTGACGGATGCCGAGCAGGGAGCATATTTCCAGATGTTCGCGGGTCTGGGGCATGACGCCCTCGTCCGCTGCGATGACCAGCAGCACGAAGTCGATGCCCGCCGCTCCTGCCACCATGTTGCGTACAAAACGCTCGTGTCCGGGCACGTCCACCACACCCATGCGTTCGCCGTCGGGCAGGGTAAAATAGGCAAAGCCCAGTTCAATGGTAATGCCCCGGCGTCTTTCCTCTTCCAGGCGATCGCAGTCGATGCCGGTAAGCGCGCGCACAAGGCTGGTCTTGCCGTGGTCGATGTGTCCGGCGGTGCCCATGATGACGGCCATGTAATTCTCCTTGCTGATTTTCCGTCATAGCGCACAAGCGCCTTCCTGCCAAGCCGTCCTTGATGAAGATGAAAGCCCGCATACGCGGGCCTGAGTGTTGAAAACCGGGGCTCATCTCTGCTCTCTTTATCCGTACGAAGCTCCGCTTCTACGGCCAAAGGTGTCCCGCACCCCGCCGGGGGAAATGATTCCCCCGGCCCCCCCGTTATTACACTATGCTATAGTTATGGGGGGCCGGGACGTGTTCAGCCTCAGCCAGTGTTCACTTTGGTTTCGTTACCGAAATCTTGGGCATATCGGGTAATTTGAGCGAAAGCTTGTCCAGTTCCGGCAAAACGGCGGCGGTGATGTCGCTTTCCGTACCGTAGCCCACCAGAGCAGCGGCAGGTAGAACGATCGCGCTCCCGTTCCGGCTACGCCAGGATTTGACCGCCTGACGGATGACCCGGTCCATTTCCACAGTAACCGCCTGCCGCCGCAACGCCAGTTCCTGATCCAGCGCAGCCTTGGCCTGAAGGATGGTATTCCGGGCCTCAGGCGTGTTTTCCCTGCCTTTGTAAGTTTTGAGCAGATCGTCCAGACCTTTTTGCAGGATATTCTGAACATCCGCCAGATATTTAGCTGCATTTTTTCCGGGTTTGGACGTGGCGGTCAGCACGGCGGTATCCACCACCACGGAACGCGTGGTAAGCCCGATACTTCCAGCGCTCGGAATTCCGGTGGAAACTCTGGCTGGTGTTTCGGCGGGCAGTTCAGGCGTATCACCGCGCATGCAGCCGCTCCCGAATATCAGCAGAGACATGGTGACACCTGTGATCAAGAGACGTTTCATGCCGTAACCCCCAGTGCGCGCAGCAGCGGCAGGCGCTCTTGATTGAAGTGTGCCGCAAGGGTGATGATCTCCGCTTCCGCCGCTTCATAGGACAGGGGAGCGCCGTTTTTTTCCAGGCGGCGGCCCAGGCCGGACAGTATGGCCCAGGCTTCCTCGCCCCATTCCTTGGGCGTTTCCCCTCCGCCCTGTTTGGCGGCCAGAAAGAGCTGTTCGGTCAGCGGTACGAGCACGCCCGCTCCCAGCACGGGAGAAGCCAGACGGGGTGAAGCGTCTCCGGATTTTGCGGCAAGCAGCAGCGCCGTATTCAGGGCGGCGCAGGCCGGGCGGGCCGTGTCGGCTTCGTTCTGCGAGCGGGCAGGGTGGATCGCGCCGAGGCCGATCAAGACCGCCAGACATTCCAGCAGGGAAGCGCTGTCCAGATCTTTAATCCGGGCGTCGTCCTCCAGTTCTTCCACGCTTTTGGGCGTAAAATTCCTGTCGGCCAGCACTTCCAGCAGCGGGGTGTAGTGTTCTTCCCTCAGGGTGCAAGCGCCGAGTGGAGAGGCGAAAGATGACGGTATTTCGGAGAGAGGCCGGGCCAGGCTGAAGCTTAGCGCTCCCGTGGCGTCCAGGCGTTCACGCGGAGAGAGCAGCAACGCTCCGCGTACAAAGAGATCGCGGCGCTGGTTGCGATTGAGCAGATAGTCGCGCAGGGTTTCGCGTAGAATGGGGTTGCTCTCTTTTTCCAACAGGGGAATGGCGTCTGCGGCAAGATTGACGGCGTCCAACTGATCCAGCGGGTTGGCGTGTCCCGCCCAGCTCAGGCGGGCGGAATCCAGAATTCCGGCCACTTCCGCAAAGTGGAAAGGTTGCCATTCCGGGTGCAGGCAGGCGGGCAGGGCAGACAGACCGCGTGTGGCCAGGGCCAGAGCGCTAGCCTCGGGTTCCCGCCCGAAGAAGCCGCGTTTTGCTTCCGCCATATCGCCCATCAGAGCCAGAGGCGCGGCTTTTCCCGCCGCGCGGAAGGCCGCGCACAGTCCCCGCGCGCCGGAGGCCGCGTACCAGCCGGGCAGGGCGGCGTAGGAAAGCAGGAACACGCCTCCTGCAGCCAGTTTGGCATCGAGCAGATACAGGAGATGCCGCCGGTTTTCCGGCCCCATGACGCTCCAGGCGTCGGGCAGAATGATGACATCAAAGGCGGGCAGCCTTTCGTCGGTCGCCAGTTCTGCCAGGTTCCGGCTTAACAGATGGACGGAAAGTCCAGCCTCTTCCGCCAGA
>JAEXGX010000386.1 GCA_023450535.1 Pseudomonadota bacterium
ATCTGAGGAGGCGGACGTCAAGGCGGGAGATGGTGAAAGTTTCGCGTTTTCGTTAACAGAGGAGAATGATTCGTTTTCAGAGGAATTTGTGGAAGCGTATGAAGTTGCAGAGGGAGAAGGGACATTCAGGGCTCGGGCGAGTTGTTTCTTCCCGTTTTGCAGCAGAGCCAGTTCCAGAGTTTCCCGAGCGTCAGCGGCCTGTGCGGGCGGCAGAGCGTTCAAGCCCCGATTCAGCGCGTTCAGCACCTCTTCCTGCGTGGAGCAAGCGGAGGACTGATCGGCATCGGGCAGAAGGATATCCATAAGTTCCTGAGCGACGAAAACTTTGCCCTGCCTGGCTGCCCGTTCTATCTCGTTTAAAAGGGGGTGGCCTTCTCCTGAAGCTTCCCGAAACAGACAGTTTGCCACCTGACCGACCTTGCCCCAGGCCTGGACGTCGATATAGCCACGCAAAGAATCCTTCAGTGCCTGCGCTGATTTGGCGTTTTCTCCCCGTGCCTTGTACAGGGCTGACAGCGCGGCATTGGCGTCACCGCTGGTTTCGACGTCCACAGCCGCTTTTTGCAGCAGAGGGAGGGCATCATCCCAGCGGCGTTCGCGCAGAAGAATCAGGCCGAGTCGACATGCCTCCGGAGCAGTAAGCGAGGCGCGATCCACGGGTGTGCAGGCTTCCAGCATGTCGTCGAATTCTGTATGTGGAGGGAGCCTGTCCAAGGTTCTGAGCCATGCGGCAAGACGAGCGTGAGCTTTTCGACAACGGCGCGCGGCCTCACGCAGTGTCTTCTGAAGCTCATGCGCGTTGAAAGGGCGTTGCAAAACAGCATTGAAGCCCACCCCCTCAAGTTCATCCCGGCTGGTGGAATCCGAAGTCAGTGCGACGAGCGGAACGTGAGGCAACAAGGGGTGAGAGCGGATCAACATGGCGAATTGCCGGGCGTCCATGTCTGCCGCTCGTGGCGGACATACGATGACTTCTTCCGTGTTGGGAATGTGGGCGGCGAGAAAACGGGCGACCTCGCAGCCGGAAGTGACGACGCGGACATGCCGGACGCCCGCACTGCGCAGACTTCTTCGATCCACAGCGGCGTGGGCTTCCACGTCGGTGAGGAGAATGGCGGAAAGAAAGGGGAAAGGGGCGGCAGACAAGGTCATTTATTCAGTATAGACGGAGCGGTTTGGGCTGACAAGAGCCTTGTTGCGGCCCCGTGCTTTCCGACATGCCCGGATTTGCGCTGGGGACATATGCTTTTATGGATGTTTCATACCAAGGAGCCTGACGTGAAGCCCTGCACCCGGCAGAATATGGTGTTCTGGTCAGGTATGATTTTAGGGTCTTTCAGCATTGAAATGCTCTACGGAGTCGAGCACAGCGGGACTCCGCGTCGCGGTATGAAACCTGCGGCCAGAACATAAGGTCCAGCTCATGTATAATTTCAATGGTAAACATCTCTAAGATCGAGCGACTCTGGAAACGATACGCAGGAAATGCTATACTCTTGTTGTGGGGCTTTTCCGCCGCGTTTCACTTGCAGGCAAGGAAAATTTCATGGCAGAATTTACACATCATCGCCAAAGGGCAACACTTTTGCACTCCGGCGGGGAAGAGAGGGCGGCAGGGGGGCTTGCGCGTATTCACGGTCAATGACCGTGCCGCAAGTGGCACAGCGCCATTTGCCGTCGCCCGTTTCTTCAGCATCCAGACGAATCAGTGCACCTTCCCTGTTATAGCAATGCGGGCAGAACGGCCCCTGTTTGATATTGCTCGCCACTAACCAGTAACAGGTGCCGTCAAACACCAGATTGCGTGCAAGATAGAGAATATCTTCAAATTCATGTACCTGCATTTTCAAAATGGCATTTTCGTCACATATGGCGATATATCTTGCTTGCATCTCCATAAGCAGATGTCGTGCCTCACTGACGCGGCCTGATGAGAAGAGATCGTCGATATCTTTAAAGCGGTGGTAGTTTAACATGGTTCTCTCCGGAACGGATGGAACGCCTACTTCCTGCAAACGGTTTTGCATACGAGTCTTGCCTGATGCTGGATCGGCTTCTCACCGATGACCTCTGTCCGTAAAAAGGCGCAAATATTGGAGGTCGAAATGGCAGTATCCGAGAGGAAAGCCACAGGGCATTCCCCAACATCGTAATGAATATCGGCACATGGCGGAAAAAGTTTAGGTGTTGTGAATTCCGCATGGCCCCGATTGAGTTCTTTTGCAATCTTTTGCATACGGCCTTTGGTAGAAAAAATGCAACCAGACGAGTCTTTTTTCATGCAAAAAGCGTTGAGGCGTGAGGAATGATTTCCCTGCGGCCCCGGTTTTCATGACTTGGAAGAGCGCGTGCTTTTCTGTTGCCCTATTGACATGCTTTATAAATAGAGTATATCCTAATGAATATAAAAACTCTTGTGGGTCTGTTCACAAGAGTGTTCTGGATGAGGCGGGGAGGCCGCTCGGCGAGGGAGATCCGCCGTGAGGAAATCTTTAGGGAAAACATGAACAGAAAGGAGTTTGGCATGTTTAAAAAGTGCGCAGGCATGGCGCTGGCTGTGATGGTGGGAGCCTCTCTGGCTCTGGGTGGCGTGGCTCAGGCCAAAGGTTTCAAAAACCTTTCGTTTAACGGGAGCTACATGCCCCGGCACCCCACAGTACTGCAGGTGTGGGAACCTTTCTTCAAAGCAGCCGAGGCAAAATTCCCCGGCAAGAACGGCCTCAGTTTTCACTATTTCGCAAGTAATGAACTGTATCCTGAAGCCGAATCCATGACTGCCCTGACGGACGGTCGTGTGGACTTCGGTACGGTGCGTCCCTCCGTGTTCCCCGGCAACATGAATCTGCTGGCCTCCGTGGCGATTCCCGGCATGTGCCCCAACGCCATCGTGGGCAGCCTGGTCACGCAGGAAGTGATTGATGAGTTCCCTGAGGTGCGCGCCGAACTGCCCAAGAATTCCACGCCGTTTGTGGCCTGGGCTTCTGCCGCGTATCAGATCCACACCATTAATCCCGTCAAGAACATGGAGGAGCTGAAGGGCAAAAAGATCATCGTGTGGGACGCCACCACCCTTGAAATCGTCAAGGCTCTGGGCGCCAACCCCATCCGTATGACTTCCACCGACACCTACCTTGCCCTGTCCAAGGGCATGGGCGACGGTGTGCTCTGCCCGCTGGCTCCTCTCCGTTCCTTCAAAATTTCCGAAGCCACCAAGTATCACCTGATCCTCAATGTGGGCGTGAACACCTTCGTGATGAACGTGCACACCCCGCTGTGGAATGACATGCCCAAGGATATGCAGGATTGGCTGAAGGCCGAGGGCGGCATGAAAATGGCGCTGGCCAACGGCAAGAGCCTGGAAGACGGCGCGGTCGCCGACACCAAGTGGATGGAAGAACAGGGCCACGAGTTCTACTACCTCACCGAGGAAGAACGCGCCAAGGCTCTGGAGCCTCTGGCCGTGTTCACGGAAAAGTGGAAGACTGAAGAGTGCAAGGGCATGGATCCCGCTCTTGTCAACAAGGTGCTGAGCTTCGTGCAGGAGCGCAGCAAGTATCATACCGAACAGATGAAGGCCGGAGCCTACGGCGATTACAAAATGTAAGTCTTGAACCTGCGCCGCCCGCGTTTCTTGCCGGGCGGCGCTTTTCAAATCGATGCGGCGACGTTGCTTCCTGAACCTCCGGAACGCGTTTTTAGCAGGACGATCGCGCTCTCCCCGCGCGGAACATCTTAATTGAGGTTTTTATGGCAGACACCACTCTGGACCAGAGAGCCCCTTTTGCGGAACTCGCCTCCAAACTTGAACTGGTATGTTCCAAGGCCAACTGGCTGGCCTACATTGCCGTGGCTGTTATGCCCGTGCTGATCTGCGCGGACGTGGTGGCCCGTCTGCTCCATACCGGCGTGCCCGGCGCGCTGGAATTGCAGGAAAATCTGCTTGTGTTGGCCACCTTTGGTCTTATTGCCTGGCTTCAGGTGCGCGACCAGCACATGAGCATCGATTTTGTTTACAAAAATTTCAAAGGCGGCATGAAATGCTGGGCCGATGTGTTCGTGTCCTGCATGACTTTCATGGTTTTGAGCGTGCTGGCCTGGGAATCCCTGCAGACCTTCATCACCAAGATGGGTACGCTCTCCATGGAGCTGTATCTTCCGCTGGAGATCTACTATTGGATGCCCGTATTTGGCCTGACCCTGACGCTGCTTGTGGTTGCAATGCAGGTTGCACGCCATATCACCATCTCGCTTCGGGACGGACATCCGCTGAGCGTGGTGCTGGCCATAGCGGCGGCAGCGGTGCTCATCTACCTTCCCTTCTGGTACCGCGAATCGGATTATGAAGTCTCCAACCTGGTGCTCGGCCTCATCGCCTTTGCGCTGTTGTTCTTCTTCCTGTTCATGAAGATGCCCATCGGCTGGACTATGTGCACGATTGGCTCTCTGGGCTGCATCGCCATCTATCGCTCGGTCAACGCTGCGCTCGCCGTGGTGGGGTCCACTCCGTACAGCGCGACTGCGTCGTATAACCTTGTGGCCTTGCCCCTGTTCGTGCTCATGGGGTGTATGATTTTGTATTCCGGCATTTCTGTGGACTTGTTCAACTCTGCCAACAAGTGGATCGGCCACCTGCCCGGCGGTATGGGCATGGCCGGTGTGGCCGGTTGCACCGGCTTTGCGGCCGTGTGCGGCGACTCGTTGTCCACCGCCGTGACCATGGGTTCCGTTTCTCTGCCGGAAATGCAGCGCCTCAAGTATGACCCCTCCCTGTCCACAGGGTCGCTGGCGGCCGGAGGTACGCTGGGTATTCTTATTCCTCCGAGTTCGGGCTTTATTATCTACGGTATTGTGACGGAAGTTTCCATCGGGCGCTTGTTTATGGCTGGACTCATCCCCGGCCTGCTGCTGGCCGGAATGTTCATGCTGTATATTTACATCACCGCCATCCGGCATCCGGAAAGGGCCCCGCGCGGAGCCAAGTACTCGCTGGCTGAAAAAATACACTCCTCCCTCGGTCTTTTGCCCATTATCGCCCTGTTTGTTCTGGTACTGGGCAGTATCGTGGTCGGCATCTGCAGCCCCACTGAAGGTGGCGCTGTAGGCGTGGCCGGAGCCTTTCTCTACGCTCTGGCCCGGGGCAAGCTGAACCGTCAGAACCTGATGGCATCACTGGAAGAAACCGCCATCCTGACCTCGCGTATCATGTGCATCATGATGGGCGTGGGCGTGCTGGGCTTTTTCTTCGCGCAGTCCCGTCTGCCCTTCCTGCTGGCGGACTTCATTCAGGCTCTGGAATTCAACAAGTACGTCATTTTTGCGATCATCGTTGTCATCTACATCATCCTCGGCTGCATGATGAACGTGATTCCCATGCTCATGCTGACCATTCCCTCCATTTTCCCCACCATTCTGGCCATGGGTTTTGACCCGGTGTGGTTCGGCGTGGTATCGGTCATGATTATGGAAATGGGCCAGATTACGCCGCCCGTGGGCGTGGTGGTGTTCGCGTTGTCCGGTGTGGCCAAGGACATTCCCATGGAAACCATATTCAAGGGGATTGTGCCCTTCGTGGGCCTGATGATTCTTGGCGTCGTCATCGTGACTGTCTTCCCGCAGCTTGCGACCTGGCTGCCCTATACCTTGATGGGGCCTGAACTGATGTAACAACAGAGGGCTGGGAATGTCTGATTTCCGGCCCTTGACGTGTCCATTGAATAGAGATATATCTATCCAATAACAAATTTAACTGAAGGAGCGTTAGTCATGGGTCATCCCACAGTTTATCCCACCGGCGTTACGCTGTATAACCCGGAAAAAGCCTGGAGCGGCTATACCATTGTCCCCACCAAAGGGCAGGGGGCTACGCTCATCGACATGAACGGGCAGGAAGTGCATGTCTGGAAGGATGTACACGGTTTCCCGAACAAGATCTTCCCTGGCGGCATGCTCATGGGCAGTCGCGGCATGCGCAATCCCAAGTACGGCTTGCAGGATCAGCTTGATCTCATTCAGGTGGACTGGGACGGCAACGTGGTGTGGGAATTCACCAAAGCCGAGTTCATTGAGGATCCGGGCGAGAAGCCGCAGTGGATGGCCCGTCAGCATCATGACTATCAGCGTGACGGTAACCCCGTTGGCTATTTCGTGCCTGGTATGGAACCCAAAATCGATTCCGGCAACACTCTGGTGCTCTGCCACCGGGAAGTGAAGTGCCCCTACATCAGTGAAAAACCCCTGCTGGACGACGTGGTGTACGAAGTCAACTGGGAAGGGGAAATTGTGTGGGAATGGCTGTGCTCCGACCATGCTGAAGAATTCGGTTTCTCCGAAGAGGCGCGCAATGCCATGAGCCGCTGCCCCAACTATCGTGGCGGCACCCTGATCGAAAACGCACCTGCTCTGGGCGACTGGATGCACATCAACTCGATGTCCAAACTCGGCCCGAACAAATGGTACGATGCGGGCGACGAGCGCTTCCATCCCGACAACATCATTATGGACGGCCGCGAAACCAATATCCTCTTCATCATCGACAAGAAGAGCGGCAAGGTAGTGTGGAAGGTCGGTCCCTACTATGATGAAAGCCCCGAACTGAAGAAACTGGGCTGGATCATCGGCCAGCACCACGCGCATATGATTCCCCGTGGCCTGCCGGGCGAAGGTAACATTCTGGTGTACGACAATGGCGGATGGGCCGGTTACGGCGCTCCCAACCCTGCGGCCCCGATGGGGGTGAAGAACGCCACTCGTGACTGGTCCCGTATTCTTGAGTTCGACCCCACCACGCTCAAGCTGGTATGGTCCTATACGCCGCATGATGCCGGGTTCGTGGAGCCGCTGGACGCCAACCGCTTCTACAGCCCCTTCATCAGCTCGGCCCAACGCCTGCCCAACGGCAATACGCTGATCACCGAAGGCTCCGACGGGCGCATCTTTGAAGTGACGCCGGAACACGAGGTAGTGTGGGAATTCATTAATCCTCACATGGACAACCGCAACATGAATATGGTGTATCGCGCCTACCGTGTGCCCTACGAATGGGTGCCGCAGGCCGAACACGGACCGGAAGTGGCGATCGCCAAACCGGACATGAAGAACTTCCGCATGCCCGGAGCCGCACCGTTGGGCGCGAAGAAGATCGTCAGCGTGGCGGGAACTACCGGATACCCCTCCGCCGCAGGCGACTGCGTGGGAGCGACGAACTAGACGCGAGAACGCGAATGATGCGCCTTCGGGCACATGAACAATGAAGAACGAGCCGGGGATGGAAACATTTCCGGCTCATTTTGTGTGGGAGCGGAGGAAAGGGAGAATTGTGTACTGTGAAGGCTTGAGCATTGGACCGCCCTTTGGGCAAGGAAAATAAGGCGCAAACCTGGAAAGAGGTTGTGGCGCAAAAGCTTGAGCATAGGATTCCGGATGAAATAGTTTGCTTTTTCTTCCGCCCTCCGACACCTCCCCTTGTCAATCCTCTCCCGGGATACCCCTCCCGTTTACTGCCGCATAAGCCTTCCGGTATCGTTCTATCCTGTCTTTTTTGTTCCCCATTCACCGTCCGTACGCTTGCCGCGAGGCTAGCCCGCTACGCGGTCTACCTCGTCTCCCGCGTGCTCAATCCAAAGTTAAGTAGTTCCCTTGTCCGGCGTATTCAGAACTTCGAAACCACAAAAAACTTGCAGGATTATGAGAATTCAGAGGAAGAATCTTTGCGCACCAAATTCTATGCCCTATGCAGGATTTCGGGGTAGTATCGCCGGCAGTTAAAAAAAATGAGGCGTCGCCGCCCCATGGACAACGGTTAAACGACGCGCCCGCAAATTGAGCAACGTGTTGCATTCAATTTGCGGGCATCCACAATTAGAGCATTTTTACTTTGAAAATGCTCCCGGAGTTGAACAGAGCGAGACTCCGCCGCGACGCCGGAGTAGCCGCAATTCACTTGCGGCGT